>JAISIV010000063.1 GCA_031261865.1 Lactobacillaceae bacterium
GCTTCATCTTGAACCATGTACATTTTAATTTCATCATTCAAGATAGCTTTAACGTTGGGCATCATGGTATCGAGTTTAGCCTTAGCAGCTTCAACAGTTCCAACCGATTTCGAATTCACCGACTGCCCCATTGAAACTAAAGAAAATCCAAGGTCATCACGTGAAGAATCAACCAACAGAATCGACTTGCGATATCTTTTATTCCACAAGTCATTCCAATGTTTAATTTCGTTGGCTTTAACGTATTTGTCGTTGTAGACAATTCCAAGTGTCCCCCAGAAATATGGCACCGTGTATTTGTTTCCACGATCGAAACTCTGATTTAAGAATTGGGAACCATAGTTTTTAAGATTTGGAATTTCTTTTTTATCGATTGGCAAGAGAAGATTTTCGCTCTTCATTTTTTCAATCATGTATTCACTTGGAACAACCAAGTCATAAGAATTTCCACCTTGTTTTACCTTGGTATACATCGCTTCGTTGGAATCAAAGGTTTCGTAATTTACTTTAATACCGGTTTCTTTTGTGAACTTCGATATTAGCGCAGGATCAATATAATCGCCCCAGTTATAAATATTTAAAACGTTTCCTCCGCCTTTAAAACCAGATCGAGCATTTTCGTTTGCTGTAAGCCAAAGATTCAAACCGAACAATAATGCTACAAAAACCAGAATCGAAATACTAATAGAGATCACTTTTTTCATTAACGGGCACCTCTAGTCTTCTTAGAATTGTTGTTGGAAATAAAGTAATAAACTGCCACCAAGATTAAACTAACGATAAACATCATTGTCGAAAGTGCGTTAATTTCTAGAGAAATACCTTGTCTTGCCCGAGAGTAAATTTCAACAGCAATCGTTGAAAATCCGTTCCCTGTAACAAAGAAAGTCACAGCAAAATCATCTAGCGAATAAGTCAGCGCCATGAAAAAACCAGCGGCAATTCCGGGTTGGATATAAGGAATAATAACGTTAGAAAGGGTTTGGTAATTTGTCGCCCCTAAATCTGCACTTGCTTCAACTAAAGTTCTTGGCATTTCTTTTAGTTTAGGCAAAACCATTAGCACTACGATCGGAATAGAAAAGGCAATGTGGGACAAAAGAACGGACGTGAATCCTAAACTAATTCCAACGGCGGTAAATAAAATCAAAAATGATGCACCGATGATAACATCAGGGCTGACCATCAAGACTGAATTCAAATAAAGCAAAGAATTAGCTGGTTTATTTTTGGATTGATAAACCCAAAAGGCCCCGATGGTTCCGATGATAGTTGCAATAAGTGATGAAAGAAAAGCAACAATCATAGTATCGATAACAATTTCAATCATGCGATTATCGGAAAATAATTCACCGTAATGCTTGAAAGAAAAACCTCCCCAACCAGTCATGTATTCACCTTTATTAAATGAATAGACAATTAGATAGATGATTGGAAGATACAGAATAACAAAAACGACGGCAAGAAAAATATTTTGTGGTTTAAAAACTTTCATTAGCGGCGGCCACCTTTCTTCTTGTTATCACGAGTGAGATACATCGTAATAAACATTGCCAAAACTAGAACAACTCCAATTGTTGAACCCATATGCCAGTTTTGTGTAGACAGGAAATGTTCCTCAATGGCAGTACCCAAAGTAATAACGCGATTTCCACCGATTAAACGGGTAATCATGAACAAAGAAAGCGATGGGATAAAGACCGCTTGAATACCAGTTTTAACACCAGACAAACTTAATGGGAAAATAACTTTCTTCAAAGTTGTCCAAGAATTAGCACCCAAATCTCTAGATGCTTGAATAAGATTAGGATCGATTTCAGTCAATGCATTATAGATTGGCAAAATCATGAACGGAATTTCAATGTAACTGGAAACCAAAATGAAACTGGCATTGGTGAACAAAAGTTGTTGTGGGGCAGCACCAAGTAATTGGATAAAGGAATTAACGGTACCGTCCTTAGAAAGAAGTCCAATAAATGCATAAGCCTTAAGCAATAAGTTAATCCAGGTTGGCAAAATTATAATTAAAATCCAAAATGAATGATGTTTTAATTGGGTCAAAAAATATGCCGTAGGATAACTGATTAAAAGCGTGATTGCAGTAATTAAAAAGGCATACAAAACAGAGTTAATTGTCATTCGAAGATAAGTACCGGATGACAAATAGGCGGCAAAATTATCAAAAGTAAAATGTCCGGATTGGTTTGTTAAGGCTTGAAAGACCAACAAAATCAAGGGAACGATAACGAATAGTGCTAACCAAACCGCATAAGGAATCGTGTAAAAAAGTTTTTTTGCAGACATATCAATCCTCGTAACTTTCGATACGTGCATCGAATTCTTCTTCTGTTTCAGCTAGACGCATGATATGGATGTCTTCAGGATCAAAATTCAACCCACGGCGTTGTCCAATTTTAGCAGGATTGGTTTCTTGGACGGCCCATTCATTTCCGTAATCATCAATAGCAGTAATTTCGTAGAAATCACCACGGAAAGATTGGTCGTCGATTGTCACTTGCAATTTTCCTTTGGCGGGGGCGACGATATCCAAATCTTCAGGACGAATGACAACTTCTACTCGTTCATTTGGACGCATACCGGCATCGACGTTTTTAAAATCTTTACCCGCAAAATTCACCAAGTAATCTTCTTTCATGACACCATCAACAATATTAGCTTCACCAATAAAATCGGCAACGAAATGGTTAATAGGTTCGTCATAAATATCAACTGGCGTACCGTTTTGCTCGATGCGTCCATCTTGCATAACGAAAATCCAATCGGACATAGCCAGTGCTTCTTCTTGGTCATGAGTAACGAAAATAAAAGTGATTCCAAGACGTTGCTGGATTTCACGAAGTTCATATTGCATTTCTTTACGCAACTTGTAGTCCAGTGCTGAAAGAGGTTCATCCAACAAAAGAACTTTTGGTTCATTAGCTAAAGCTCGAGCAATGGCAACACGTTGTTGTTGACCACCAGATAGTTCGCTAATTTCACGATCGATAAATTCATCTAGTCGAACCAGGCTCAGCATCTGTTTGACCAACTCGTCAACTCTTGCCTTTGGTAATTTTTTCAAATTTGGTCCGTAAGCGACGTTTTCATATACGTTCATATTGGGGAACAAATTATAGTTTTGGAAAACCGTATTTACTTGACGTTTGTTGGCTGGCAAATTACTGACATTCTTACCATCAATAAAAACATCACCTTCAGTTGGGAAAAGACGACCAGAAATTAATGACAAAATCGTCGATTTTCCAGACCCTGACGGTCCTAATAATGTATAAAACTTTCCCTGTTCGATTTCCATATCGACGTTATGCAACACACGCACGTCGTTATAGTTCAAACTGACATTTTTCAACTCAATAATTGGTTGTGACATATTGACTCCTTAGTTTCGCAAAAGCGTTGATTTCGCATTTGTGCACCAAGCTCGAAAAGCCGGTAATAGCTTTATGTTGAACTCTTAAATTGTTTACGCTGCTAATTTTGTTGCTCGCAGGTATTCATTAAAAAATGATCAAGATTTGTCTCATAGCAAAGCCGACAAACCCCTCATTTGCTTGCATTGTTAATTATAAGGTATGAAAAAAGGAGAACAAATTATTCTCCTTGAATTTCTTTAATCGCAGCAATTAACTTGGCTTCAAGTTCTTGATCTGCCTCAATCATCTCCGTTGTGATTTGGCGTGGTGCTTGATAATATTTCCAAGCCCACTCATCTTGTTCCATAAATTTTTCGCGAGGCAAATTACTATCAGGATCGACCTCTTCATGATCGTCGTACATCCAATCACTGAATTGAGCCAATAGAGTAACTCCGAATTCACCTGGATTAGTTTCTAAAAATTCGTCCCAATCAAAACTGATATATAGTTCAGGCGTGTTGTCTAAAGCATGACGTGCAAGGACTGCGAAATCATAATTAAGTCCATGATTCAAATCTTTAGTTGTTGCGTAATAAATGTTTTGCTGGTCAGCATTCTCGGGAAGTTCTGGTAATTCATCGTGCTTCAAACCAATTTTTTTGGCAATCTTTCTAGAAATCGCCATCATTAAGTAAGGATCATCGCCAATCGTTTCATGATCGACAATCTTTAAATCATTCCCTACTTCTTCTAACCTGTAAAACATTAATTCAAATCTCCATATAACTTAATCAATGCTTGAACCCCATCATCACCGAGATTTTTTTCTTCGGACAATTCAGCATAAAGTTTTTCAGCCAATTCTGTCATTGGCAAATTTAAGTTCATTTTCTTGGCTTCGTCTAGTGCAATTCGAAGATCTTTTAAGAGATGCTTTGCATAGAAACCTGGTTTGAAATCGCCATCCAGAATCCGTTGTCCGTAAATATCAAGATTTCTATTTTGAGCCGTTCCACCGTGAATTGATTCAATCATTTGTGGCAAATTGAGACCGGCAGTCTTAGCGTAAATCAAACTTTCAGCAATGCCTACAAGACTTCCGGCATTCATAATTTGGTTAGCCATCTTGGCGTGTTGACCCATTCCAGCATCACCAAAACGTTGCCAAGTTGACCCTATTACTTCAAAAATTGGTATCAAACGGTTAAAAGCCTCTTCAGAGCCTCCGAACATAATAGAAAGCGTACCTTCGCGTGCTCCAACATCGCCACCAGAAACTGGTGCGTCAACTACTTCCACGTCATATTCCAAAGAAGTGCGAGCAAGTTCTTGAGCCAACGTCGGCGTTGAAGTTGTCATATCGACAAATAACTGATTTGGTTGGGTTCCGGCGAATAAACCATTTTCTCCTAAATATTGTTCTTCAACATCCTTAGGATAGCCAACCATCGTAAAGACAATTTCAGATACTTGGGCAACCGCTTTAGGATTGTCGGCCCAATTTGCTCCGTTATCTAAGACAGTTTGAGCGTGCGCTTTTGTTCGATTGTAAACCGTTACTTGGTGTCCGGCTGCTAATAAATTATTAACGACTCCAGTTCCCATAACTCCTGTTCCGATAAAACCTAAATTCATTTGTGTTCTCCTTTAATCTGTTGTGCAAATTGAATCAATGAAATTTCATCATCTGGTTTGGCCGTGGCAAAAATACTTGTTGGGCCACCCGTGACATAATCGCCAAGAATTCCCATTGGAATAGAAATACTAGGATACCCAGCCATCGCAGCAAGGCCAATTACCTGAGCGTCAAAACTAACTGTAACTTGAACATCCTTTAAAGCAGCAATTAGGACACTTGTCGAATAATCTTTGACACTAGTTAATGCATTGGCATATCTTGGATGGGACAAATCGCCTCCGGTTGCTAAAGCTTGTTCTAATAACTCTTGCCCGAATGGCGCTCTTTGATCTCGATCTTGATTGTTGAAATCGACGATTTTTTCGAGCGATAATTCTGAACCATGCATTTTGAAATAATCATCCAAATCATGTTTGAATTCATATAGAATGACTGTTAATTCATCATCGTCATTGAATTCAGTCGAAGGCACGAATTTTTCATAATCAATCGTGGCCGATTCAGTTGTTGTTTTGTATAAATAACTAGCAATTGGATTATTGTCTGAAAAATCGAAATAAGTCGCTTTGGTAATTGCCGTCTCTGCGGTTTCGCTTGAATAAAGGCTGCTCCAGATGAATGCCAAATCTTCTGCCGTTCTGGTCATTGGGCCAGCGACATCTTGAGAATGTGCCAATGGCAAAATTCCTACTTGACTCCATTTATTTAAAGTGGGTTTTAATCCAAAAACTTGATTCATGTGAGCTGGCGACAATATCGACCCGTTTGTTTCAGTACCAATGGTGAATGAAGCTAGATTAACTACTGCAGCCACTGCGGACCCTGACGAAGAACCACTCGTTGTCCAGTCTGGGAAAGTTGGATTTTTAGTTTGTCCACCAACTACCGAAAATCCTGAAGGTTCGTTGTCAGATTTAAAATGAGCAAACTCTGAAAGATTCGTTTTTCCAAGAATGATTACTCCAGCTTCTTTGAACTGCCGAATAATTTCAGCATCTTGACTTACTTTAAAATCCTTAAGAGCTAGAACGCCAGCCGTTGTGGGAAGACCGGCGACATCGATATTGTCTTTAACTAAAATTGGTAGACCCTGCAACGGAGATTTGATAATTCCGTTTGAAAAATCACCGTCGATTTGTTGAGCTTGATTTCTAGCTTCAGAGTTAAGTGAAATTACCGCATTTAAATTATTCGGATAACTACTATAAAACTCAATTTGTTTGAAATAGATTTCGACTAATTCAGTGGCAGTTACAACTTTATTTTTTAAGTCTTCGGAAATTTGGGCGAGACTTTTATTCTCGATTTCATACATATTGGGTCTAATTGTAAACTAAAAGTCACCATCGAGTGGCGACCTATTTAGTAACTTTATTCAAAAACGAGATTGTCTTCTTCAAATTATCTTTGCCGTATTTAGAATGAATATTTGCTTGATAGACGTGGAAAAGTCGAATTTTATTTTTGGAATAAAAATTATCTTCGACATAAACTCCAAGCGACTTCAGTTTTTCAACAAGATCTTGATTTTGATCTGTGAAGGTTGCAAAGTTTCCATCTGTGTCATAAGTCGGAGGAAAATCCGACGTAACATGTGTCAACACTGAGGCCTGCTTTGCATTATCGGAATTAGCGAAATCCAATTGACCGAAAGTTACTTCACCCCAAAGTGTGAAAATATAATCGGTTGCGTAGAAACTAGTTTTTCCAAATCGTGGCATATCTACTAGTGCTGAATTCAGGATGATGCCTCGAAGTTTTACTTTAGGTGGTGTTAGGTCCATAGATTTAGCGTATTGCTCATTAGTAATGAGGTTAGCTAATTGGCCGACGATTTGTCCGCCCGCCGAGTCGCCGCCAAGCACAATTTTACTTGTATCAATCTGATAAGTTGCAGCATGAGCCACCATGAACTTCAAGGCTTGATTGGCTTGTTTAATTTGGGACGGGTATTTAGCTTGTGGCGCTAATTGATAGTCGATGTTTACGACGTTATAACCGGCGTCAGTTAAAGCAGTTAGGTAATTAACATTTGAAGAAACTTTGGTTCCAATTACGTAGCCGCCGCCATGTACATAAAAAACAGTTCCTTTAGCATTTGGGACAGTGACAATATCCATTTGGTTATTTTTAGCTGTTGAAGGATAAGTTACGTTTTTGTAAATTGTAAAACCACGTTCGTTGGTAAAAATCTCTTGGTTTAAATTCTGCTTAGGAGTAAATAAATACTGTGTAAAGCGTCCGAATGCATCGTAATTCAAAAAAGTATACGAAAACAAAATTGTAATCACAGTTGCAAAACTAATACCGATGTAACCAAGAATTGAAAACAGGCGGCGGATAAATTTAGGATTTTTTAGAGTAAGCCTGCGGGTTTGTCGATCTGCATACAATAAATAAAACGAAGCCATAGATAAAATGATGGCTGCAGTTTCCGTGAGCGAGAAAATATTTTCCATCATCGCTAAAGCTAGGACAATTGCCATAACCACTGTTACAACGTTCTGTGTATGCTTTTCGAAAACTTTCGAAAACCTCACTAATAAGAACCTAAGAAGCAACAGGACTAGGAAAACCACCCCTAAAGACCTTACGAAGTTAAAAGACAAAAACAACGACATTGAAAATAACAACAAAACAATTGAGAGAGTGTTGATTAGTATTTGGCGCAAACGTTCAAAATTCATGAATTTATTTTAGTACAAGTTTTGTTTCCTTATTTTCCAGTGAGGGTTTGAATCCACTTATAAATCCTTGTCCACGTAGCGAATAAGTTTGCACCAAGACCTATTGTATTAGCTCTGTACCTGCTTACAGATCCTCATTCCGTAGGGGGAAAGTTTTACTAAATTCACTACGTTGATTAAGTAAAAGCATTAGCTTTGCATAAGCGTGCAATACAACCTAAAGGTTGTTTGCTTGCATTAGCTTTGCATAAGCAAGTACTAAGCTCACGTTGTTCACTAAGTACTTACATTAAAAAAACTCCGAAAAAGCGGAGTTCTCTTTTATCTAGAATTTAATTCGTCCAACAAAATTTGATTAACGACATTCGGATTAGCATTACCGTGAGTTTGTTTCATGATTTGTCCAACCAAGAAACCTACCGCACGATCTTTTCCAGCTTTAAAGTCAGCAACTGACTGTTCATTAGCATCAACAATTGAAGCAATAACCGGTTGCAAAACTTCAACACGTGATTCTTGAACGAGACCATTTTCTTCAACATAGGCCTTTGGTTCTTTTCCTTCAGTAATCGCTTCGAAAACTTTCTTAGCTTGTTTAGAAGAAATAGTTCCATCTTCAATTAAATTGATCATTCCTGCAAGATTTTCAGGAGTGAGCAGTGTGTCTTGAAGATCTTTTTGAGTGTCGTTCAAATAAGAATTAACATCCCCAATTAAATAGTTAGCCGCTTTTTTAGCATCGGCTCCAGCAGCGACGGTTGCATCGTAGAAGTTTGCCATTTCAAGCGTTTGAACTAAAACACCTGCTTCTTTAGCACCTAATTCGAATTCACCCACATAACGCTTTAGACGTGAATCAGCGGATTCAGGCAAAGTTGCAGCAACTTCATCAACCCAAGTTTGGTCGATGTGCATAGGTGGCAAATCAGGTTCTGGGAAATAACGATAATCGTCAGCTTGCTCTTTAGTACGCATCAAAATCGTCGACTTAGTTGGTTCATCATAACGACGAGTTTGTTGTTGAATTTGATTACCAGCAATAATTTCTTGAGACTGACGCTTTTGTTCGTAAGCCAAGGCAGTACGCAAATAACTAAATGAATTCAAGTTTTTCATTTCGACACGCGTCCCAAATTCATCCGATCCAGCTGGACGAAGAGAAATGTTTGCATCAACACGGAGAGAACCTTCTTGCATCTTAACATCAGAGATTCCAGTGAACTGAATGATTTGACGCAACTTCTCTAGAAAAGCACTAGCCACTTCGGGACTTTCAATATCTGGTTCGGTAACGATTTCTAAAAGTGGTGTTCCCTGACGGTTCAAGTCGACATAAGAATATCCATCACCACCATGGGTATTTTTACCGGCATCTTCTTCCACGTGTAATTCACGAATTCCGACACGTTTGGTGGTTCCATCTTCCATCTCGAATTCAACATATCCATGTTGCCCTAATGGAGTGGCCTGTTGGGTGGTTTGATAAGACTTTGGATTATCAGGGTAAATATAGTTCTTACGATCCCAACGGATGTCACGAGTGATTTCAGCGTTCAATGCCAAAGCGGCCTTCATTCCAAATTCAATTGCGCCTTTATTGACGCGTGGCAAAACCCCAGGATAACCCCAATCAATTACGTTGGTATTGGCATTAGGAGAATCGCCAAAGTTAACTGGCGATGGCGACAAAAGTTTTGAATTAGTCTTCATTTCAACGTGAATTTCAAGACCAATTGTAGTTAAGAAGTTTCCCATTATTTGTCACCTCCTGGAATCTTTTCGTATAACTTAGTTGCCCGCTCGAAAGCATACGCAACTTGATAAACGGTTTGCTCATCAAATTTATTTCCGATAATTTGCATACCGATTGGCATATTTTCAGAATTAAATCCGGCGTTGATTGATAATCCAGGAAGACCGACGAGGTTAACCGGGATTGTCAACATATCATTCATATACATTGTTTTTGGATCGTCATCCTCTTCACCCAAACCAAAGGCAACGGTTGGCGCAGTAGGTCCGACAATTACATCGTGATCCTTGAAGATGTTTTCGAAGTCTTGAATCAATTTAGTTCTAACTTGCGCGGCCTTTTTGAAGTAAGCGTCATAAAAACCAGCAGACAAAGCAAATGTTCCAAGCATAATACGGCGCTTAACTTCAGGTCCAAAACCTTCAGTTTTAGTGTTTACGTACATGTCCTCCAAAGTGTCGCCAGAACGCTCCGACAATCCATAGCGGACACCATCATAACGTTGGAGATTTGAAGAAGCTTCTGAACTAGCCAAAATATAATAGGCGGCAATTCCATATTTAGTATGCGGAATGGATACTTCATCCACAATCGCACCTAACTCTTCAAGCTTAGTGATTCCAGCGCGTACAGCTTCAGCGACTTCCTCATTAACACCTTCAGAAAAATATTCTTTTGGTACAGCAACACGAAGGCCTTTAATGTCTTGACCCAATTTAGCAGTAAAGTCAGGGACTTCTTTTTGAGAACTAGTAGCGTCGTGGTCGTCATAGCCGGCAATCGCATTCAAAACCAAAGCGTTATCACGAACAGTTCTAGTTAGAGGACCAATTTGATCTAACGAAGAAGAAAATGCCATTAGTCCCCAACGAGAAACTCGGCCGTAAGTTGGCTTTAAACCAACAATTCCGTTATAAGCGGCTGGTTGACGAATCGATCCACCTGTGTCAGAACCAAGAGCAAACAAAACTTCTCCACTAGCAACAGATGCTGCAGATCCACCTGAAGAACCGCCTGGAACTTTAGTGGCATCCCAGGCATTTTTAGTTTGGCCGAAGAATGAAGTTTCAGTTGAACCTCCCATGGCGAATTCATCAAGATTTGTTTTACCGATCACAACTACACCAGCTTCGTTTAATTTTTCAACAACAGTCGCGTTATAAACTGGCACGAAATTTTCCAAGATGTGAGAAGCAGAAGTCGTTTTCAATCCTTTGGTGACAATATTGTCTTTGTGAGCCATCGGAATTCCGTAAAGTAAGTTATCTTCTTGAATTCCAGCTGCATCTAATTCTTCAGCTCTTTTTAAAGCGCCTTCATCGTCAATCGAAATAAAAGCATTCAATTCTTCGTCTCTTGAATGAATGAATTCGAGGGCTTTTTGTGTAAGTTCGACAACTGTAGTTTGGCCGTTAACCAAGCTTTCGTGAACAGTTTTAATGTCTAAATTTAAAAAATTGTCCATTAGTTATCTCCTCCATCAAGAATTGCTGGAACTTTAATCATGTCATCTTGTTGTTGAGGGGCGTTGTTTAACAAATCAGTCTTTTGATTCCAATTGTCTGCAACATCATCTCTGAACATGTTGACGTTTTCAGTAACTGAATAAGTTGGCACGACATCAGTAGTGTCGACTTCGTTTAACGTATCAACAAGGGTGAGAATATTGCCTAGTTGTCCGACAATCACATCTAATTCAGCGTCTGTGAAACGGATTTTAGCTAACTCGGCAACGTGTTTAGCTTCTTGTTTAGAAAGTGTTTCTGCCATTTTTTCTCCTTAGATTACTAATCTATTTTATAGCAAAAAACAGCCCCAACTTTCGTTAGAACTGTTTTGGTTTTTGTTTGCCTTGGTAAGGTGCTGTAATTGAATCTTGAGCTTCAAGAATGGACAAATACCGGGAATACCATAAGTCAGCATAGTTATCAGAGAATGGCCCACGCTTTTCCTCAATCATTTTTTTGAGAATTTTCACATGTGCCTCTAAAATATCTTTGGTGTCTTGCGGGTACCCCCACAAATTCGCATGATCGATATATTCGTCAGCATCCAAAAGGATTTTATTCCCCTTAGGAGTGACTTTAATATCCAAGTCATAATCAATATATTTTAGAGCCTCTTTGTCTAGGACAAATGGAGTTGCCAAATTTGAATAATAACTAATTCCATCTTTTCGAATCATCGCAATCACGTTGAACCAGTACTTTCGATGAAACCAGACAATAGCAGGTTCGTGAGTGACCCACTTACGATTATCATCTTCCGTGACTAAAGTGTGATTGTTAATCCCGATTAAAGAATTTTCGCTGGTTTTTAAAACCATCGTATCTTTCCAAGTACGATGCAAATGGCCATCGTGCTTGTAACTCTTAATTGCAATAAAGTCGCCTTCCCGTGGCATACGGAACGCGTCTCTTGCCATAATTTTTACCTTTAAGACATTTGTCTTTCACTAAAAATCATACCACGAGAAAAGGCGAATAAATTTGGCATGAAGATGAGTATTTATCCACCAAAGTAGTAAGATCAGTCTTCTTCAATCAACTGCAAATATAAAGAGCCAATAATGGCCGGTGCAGTCTGAATTTGTCCTGTGGCAATCTTTTCTAATAATTCATCTAGAGTCACTAATTCTTTATGAACTAATTCATCGGCGTCAAAATGGGTTTGAACATCGCCTTTTAAATCACTGAGCATCATCAGATAAGTTTGTTCGTTAGTAAAACCTTCGGAAGTAGAAATAACTTGAATTAAGTCTGCCTTCCCATAATCTAAGCCCATTTCTTCTCTAGCTTCACGAAGAGCAGCAGCAGTCGGATTTTCACCTTTGTTAATTAAGCCGGCTGGAAAACTCGAACGCATTGAATTAGTACCAGCTCGATATTCAGTGCCGATTACATACTTAGTTTCTCCATCTTCTATAACTGGCATAATCATTGCCACTGCATCCCCGTGCAAAACCACGTCACGAATAACGGTAATATCATCCGGTGTTTTAATTTTTCTAGTGACCACATCAAAAATTTTGCCTTGAAACCTTGGCTCTTCAGTGATTATTTCACCCTTTTTCATTTTCATATTCCTCAATTGCAGTATTAATTTCCTCTATTGGAAATCCTTTTCCATAGAGATATGACTTCATTTTATAGTTTTTCTGATTGCCATATTTTTCATAACGCTTAGCAATTTTTTCAATTTGCTTTTTGATTAATTCAATTTGTTCATCAGCGTCTTCTTCAATCTCAATATCATCCAGAACCCCATTAATAATCGATGTTGAAAAACCTTTTGTTTGCAACTGCTGGTAAATTTTTTGTTGCAAACCTTTGGTCGACAATTTTCCTTGATTAATTTGAACCAGTTTTTCAGCCTGACTTTTGGCATGTTCTAGTTGTGAATCGCCGTCGAATAACTGGAGCGATTTTTCAATTGTCGAACTTGGAACACCTTTTTTAAATAGCTTTTGTTTAATCGACTGAGGGCCATCGTGACCGATATTCATCTGGGTTCTTACTAAACTTTCAGCATAAACAAGATCATCAATATATCGGTCCTGTTTGAGATCATCAATAACACTTTTAATTTCATCATCGGAAACTTCTTCTACGGTCTTCAATTTATCAACGACTTCTTTTTCAGTACGAAGCTGACCAGAAAGAAAATTCAAAGCTTTATTTTTAAGGGTAGACAAACGATCGAATTTCTTGATATTTTCGATTTGCTCATCGGTTAATTCAGTTCCTTTAAACAGCAGGAATTTGGCGAAAGTTGTCGTACTAATTCCGAAGGCAAACTTGCCATCTAAATCGAGGTTATAGCGACCACCACGTTTTTGAGTGTATATTCTTGTAATCGTTTTTGCCATAAATTGTTAGATATCATTATCTACTTTTTCGGTCGCCTCGGCGTGGTCGTTCAAATATATCAATACAGCTCCACTAATTATGCTTAAAACTCCCATGAACTTAGAGATTACAGCTTCGACGAAGGACAACTGTGTTGCAGAATCACCGTTTTCGCTTGTCCAAACTTCCGGCCCGTGATTTCCACTAAAAAACAGAAATCCAGCAAAGAATAGAAATGACAAATAACCAACAACGCCCACATAATTAGACTTTTTGCTACCAATTAAAAGTGCCATACTAAGCCAAGGTAAAATTAAAACCAGCATTGGTGCCATTAAAAACCATATAGACATAAATAACCATATGTTGAAATAAACCTTATTCCAGAAAATCATCGTGATTGCAAAACTTGCCGTAAATACAATCTGTGTTGCAAGTTTAAAATTTATTTTTTTTAACATATTGTTCTAAATGGTAACAAAAAAGGCACCTGATGTGCCCGATTTTTACAACAAGTATTTAGCGTCTCTTACAGGATCTTGGCTAGTCAGAATTTTTGGACCGTCTTTGGTAATTAAAATAGTGTGTTCAAATTGGGCTGACCAACCGCCATCGGCAGTGCGGACTGTCCACCCATCTTCAGCGGAATGATCGGTAATTACCTCCCAAGTACCCGTGTTAATCATTGGCTCGATAGTAATCGTCATTCCTTCTTTTAAACGTAGACCATGGCCGGGTGTTCCATAGTGTAAAACTTGCGGGTCTTCGTGCATGGTGGGTCCAATTCCATGACCAGTGTAATCGCGGACATCTCCAAAACCATTTTCATCTTCAGCGTAATGTTGAATAGCATATCCAACATCCCCTAAACGATTACCTACGACGGCGGCATCAATTCCTCGATACATCGATTCTAAAGCTACATCGTAAAGACGTTCATGTTCAGGGCTGACAGTTCCAACTTTATAAGTCCAAGCCGAATCTGAAATTCCACCATCTTTTTCGACAACAGTATCAACCTTAACTAAATCCCCGTTTTGTAATTTCAAACCTTTTCTAGGTAAACCATGAGCAACTTCATCATTGATGGAAATAGTTGTGGCGTATTTAAAGCCTTCAAAACCGATTTGGCTTGGGATTGCGCCATGACTTTCAATATATTCGCGTGACTTAGTTTCGATTTCCCAAGTGTCCAACCCCGGCTTGATTAAATCGCGCAGCATCATGTGCATTCCAACAATGACATCAGAAGCTTCTTTCATTTGTTGAACTTCGCGGTCAGATTTTAATGTAATCATTTTTTATCTCCTTTAATTTTTCGTAGTAGAAATGAGCTTCCTTTTTTTAACCAATCTTGCTTTTCTTCGAAGACAAATGGCACTTCAGTGTAAGTAACTGGATTAGTTTTAACCCAAACATCCAGTAGCAGCTCGCTAACAAACCCTAATGAACGTTTTTCATAGTCATCATAATCGGAGTAGTCGATTTTCTTATATACTGCTTCTAAAATTTCAAACAACCATTTTGAATAATCATTAAATGGCTCTTTTTTCATGATGAACATATTGAAGTAATGTCCACTGGTAGCCGCAAAAACTTCTTCAAGTGCTGGCACATAGTTCGGATATTTATCTTTAATATATTCAGCAGCTAAGTCCAAAGGTTCTTTTTTATGAGCGTGAATATAGTGATCATAATTTGACTCAATGTAGTACTTTCTTTTGGTCGGAAGAATCACATCATACCTAGTTAAAAGGGATTCGACTTGTTCTTGGGTCAATACATTTTCTAAACCTTTTTTACCGTTGACAGCAAAATGTCTACGGTAATGCGCAAGACCTATGGCGTCAACTTTTTTCAAATTCTTCCAAGCCCAATATTGAGCCGTGAGCTCGTTGTAAAAAGGGTTTAACTTAGAAATATTTTTACCTTGATTGTCTAACTGATCGTGAGGCGGAATCGAACCTTGAAAATTGTCTGCCCCAACAAAAATTGGTAGATACAAATTAAGGTCACTAGGCATTGGGTATTCTTTGTGAGCGGCGACAAGTATTTTTACATTCATAAATTACTTAATCTCCTTAGCGATATAAATCGGGCGACGCTTAGTTTCTAAATAAATATTAGCAATATAGCGACCGACAATTCCTAAGCTGAACATCTGTAAACCGCCGAAAAACATAATAATAATGACAGTTGAAGACCAACCGAACTGGCTAGGAATTTTCAAAAAATATCGAATAACAATGACAACACCGGCAATGAACGTGACAAACATTGTAAGCATCCCAAGAACCGTCACTAATGTTAGCGGCACAGTTGAAAAGCTAATTAAACCTTCAATAGCGTACTTGAAAAGAGACCAGAAATTCCACTTAGTTTTGCCTTGAGTGCGTTCACGGTTTGGAAATTTAATGTATTTAGTTTTGAAACCGACCCAAGTGAAAATTCCTTTTGAAAAACGCTGGTTTTCAGGGAGTGACAAAATAGCGTTAACCATTTGTTTTGTCATCAATCTGAAATCGCGAGCTCCGTTAACAATTTTGGTTTTAGAAACTTTTGAAACCAGCAAATAAAAGAAATCGGATAACCAAGACTTTAAAGCGGCCTCCCCTTGTCGATTAGAGCGTGCCGTCGCAACTGAATCTAAATCTTCTTCTTGCAGTTCTTTAAACATTTGTGGAATTAAAGTAGGTGGATCTTGCAAATCAACATCCATCACTATCGTGTAATCGTAGTCAGCTGATCTTTCAAGACCGGCAAAAAGAGCCGCTTCTTTTCCGAAATTTCTTGAAAAAGTGACGTAATGAATATTCTTATTCTTTTTTTGTGCGTCTTTAACCACTTTTAAAGTGTCATCAGTCGAACCATCATCGATGAACCAAAAATCAAATTTATATTTCAGGGTCTGAATTACTTTATTTGTCTCTTCTAAAAACGAATTAATATTGTCCTCTTCGTTAAAAACGGGGACGACAATGGATACGGTTTTTGCCATATATTCATTGTAGTTGAATAAATCTATAATGAAAATTATGGAAAATAAGAAATTTGCAATTCAAGAAACACTGTTAGTTGTTGTCCTTTTAACCTTCGTTTCGGGTTTCGTGGACGGAAATACCTTCGCTTTTGATGGAGGACGATTCGCTGGCCTCCAAACTGGAAACGTCATTCAAGGTGGAATCGCCTTAGCTAAAGGACAATTCCCTCATGCTTTAACATTCGCTGTTCCCTTTGTTGGCTTCATCCTTGGGGTTATGGTGAATACCTTAGTTAAGCGTAGATTTAAAAATCACCCTCGCATTATTTTTGAAGAAGTAGCTCTTGCTATTCAAATTGCCGGATTGTCTGCCACTACACTTTTCTCAGTTTTTTTAAATCAGACAATCGAAATCGGACTGTTGTCGTTCTTTATGGCTATGCAAGTTGATTCATTTGGAAAATTACGCGGTGGTACAGTTGCGACTGTCTTTACAACCGGAAATACCAAAACTTTCGCCAGTAACTTGATGACAGGAATCTCAACCAAAGATGTTACAGCTTTGAAAACTGCTGGTCGATACTTATTGGTAATTGGTGGATTCTTCGTCGGTGCCTTTGCTTCAACTTGGTTAATGAGATTCACTCATAACTACACTTTGTTGGTCGCGCCCGTGGTTCTATTAGTGGTTTGGCTATTAATTCATTTCAACAAAGAAGCCGCTTAATGCGGTTTTATTTTTTGCCAAAATACTTTGTGAAGGCTTCACAAACAGAGTAAAATTGTAGTCGTATTTAATTCAAGGAGGAAACGCGCTCGCAGA
>JAISIV010000119.1 GCA_031261865.1 Lactobacillaceae bacterium
AGACTGAAGTAATTGGATGAATAATCTTATTGATTTTTAGAGCATCCGACGTCGGTAATGAAAAATATAGTCTTTCATATTCACCACGGCTGCCATCGGGTAGCGGTGCAAAAACTGTAAACTTCATGTCGGTAATTATTTCCAACGGGAGTTCAATTTTTTTGAAAGGCACGAACGCAATTATTTGGTCATTTTCCATTTCAAATACTTTAAATCTTGTGGTTAAACCGTAAAAAAATTAAATAAGGTAATTGACGTAAAGACGATACCTGCAATAATCAGCGAAACAAAAATCGGAAAATCAAAAATAACTGACAAAATTAAACCAAGTACCCAGCTTACTGACGAAATTAAACAGACTGATAAAAAGTTTTTGAAAAAAGCCTTAATTCCAAAAGATTTCACCAAAACGTGATGTACTGATTCTTGATTCTCTTCATAAATATTATGTTTTCCGGCAGCAACTGAATCGTCGAGCCACTTTAATAAATGCATTTTCCTTTTTCATAGCTCAGTTATTTTTCCTCGCAACCTAATCGACAATACCACCAATACAATGTAAAGTGCAAAGAGTAAAAGTCCAAAAATTAGCAAAAGTAGCATCCAGAAGGATGTAATTTGTATGAACAATAAGAGTGCCACCACAAATAAAATTAAGACAGCGATAATTAATCATATTTCAAATTTTATAAGCGCATCATCAGTTGGTGACTCAATCTTGTTAACCTGAAGTATTCTGAGCACCAATAATGCGACGAAACTCAAAAAATATACAAAGTTAACTTGGACTAGAAACCGAGTTAATAAAAAAGTCATAAAATCACATTGGTTTTGCAGTTTGGCAGCGAGTATAGAAGCCACGCCAAAAATCCAAAGGATTGTCAAAATACTCAAAATAATTAATTGAGCAGAATTCAGTTTGCACATCTATTTTTCATTATTACGTGAAGATCATTCTTGGACAATCCGGAACCTCACTCGAATGCATCAATTCCCATCGGGCTCTTCTTCAATATATGCCTTAATAAACAAGTAAAGATTTCTAGTAGTGTAAAACAAAATCGTCGCAGCAACAAGTAAGACGATGCCTATGATAATTAAATTACTGGTGATATTCGCGTACAAGAAAACTCCTAAAGCAAACATCACAATCAAGTCAGATGAAATTAGAGCTATTAACGCCTGTTTGATCTTAGTCGAATTAAGATATTCATCGTGTTTTGCTTGAGTTTCTTCGTTAATAAAGACGCTCATTTCACGAATAATCGGATCAGTTTTTCCGTGCGAATTGTTCTCGATTACTTGATATGAATTTTTTCCAGATAACAAATCATAGAAATTGACCAATTGTCTAAATTTTTATCCTGTAGGTCCCCAGCTTTTATTTGAAATGGATAAACTTGGTAATCTTTGACTTCGTTTGCTAAATTACGATGAAAATATTTCCAAAATCCGCCGTGTAAAGTTTCAATTGTCTGCAGAGCTAATTGCGGTTTCATAGCAAGATAAATGTAATATTTCTCTTGCGTAACACCCCTAGTTCCTCTTATTTTCCAGTAGCTAAAACGGATTTCTTCAATCTCGTTCAGAGGTATTTTTATTTGTTTATAGAAAGGTGGGACAAACGAAAATCTTCGATAGATAAAATCTTGATTATTCATTTCGACGATTTTATTTTTTCGCATTATTAATGACGCTATCAAAACAATTGGAATAACCAAACTAATTAATAAGAACCAAAATGGGTACTCGTAATCGCCTCGAAATACTAACTCCAAAACGACCGTGCTAACCGCAAACAAACCAATTGCAAATAAAAGTCCAATAAACAAATAAATTATGACAGTATCAAAAATCGGTTTACCGACGGTAACGTTGTTTGTTACAGAATATTTATTTAACCTCGGCTTTTTATCGTCCATATTTAATTCCTCATTTCAGCACTGAGTTGTTGTCCTTTTTTCTCAGTTCACTTTTAATCGCCGTTTTCACTAAGCACTCTTGGGCAAACATCATAATGATCAAGACCGGCACAATTCGTAGAACGATAAACCCTGACCACTTAAAAATAAAAGCTTTAACAGGTGATGTAAGGATTGGGGCATATAAGCTTACGGTATACAGACCAAATAAGGCACTTATCACGGCCAAGATGATTAATACATCCAGCAGTAATTTAGTCTGGAACTTGATTGGGCCAATTATTTTATTTTCTTTTTGAATGTTTAGTTGATTTACTGTGCTAATTATGGCGACGATTGTTGACATAGCAAATAATCCAACTGAAACCGATATCAGAATATTGCTTGTGTGATAATCAGCATAGCCAGTTACTTGGTGGAAGTATGCCAAATACACAAAAGTTGTAATCGACAATACATACGAAAACGCTAACCAAATAATTTGAAATTTATTCTTATTTTGTAATTCAGATAATGCTTTATTTTTCATTCAATTATTATTACAAAAATCCTATCTCAAAGAGACGAGAGTAAATTAAGTACTGATAAAATTTTTTGAGTATCAATAAAGAGGCAACTAATATCTACGTGGGAAAGGTACTACGCCTGCAAGAGCTAGGACAATATACCCAACAACTAAAACAATCATGACGACAGCGAATATCATTTGGAGCAAATCCCTTCTTTCGTGAATCTTTCTGAATTCTTCAGCAGATTCTTGATCGTCATAAACATCCATTTGTGCAATGACTTCATCATAAAAACGGTTGCCAGAGTATCTTTCAATTTCTATTGCGTCCTCTTTGTGCAAACTGGCCCACTTTGAAGCAAGTTTTTCTAAATCATCATGATTTAAAGTACCGAGTCGGAACTTGAATGCCTTAACTACGAAATTTTGTCGCCAATATTTTTCCCAACCAATATGGGTTACTTTGTACCACGGGTTGAATCTGTTTATCTGACGATTAAATTTGATCGGCCGTTCAATTGGCAGGGAAATATAAAGTCTTGTTCTATCAGGATTTCTTGGAGCCGACCAAACCCTAAAGCGTATATTTTCAATTTCGGAAGTGTTTACTTTTGCATCCCAATATCCTGGAATTATTCCAAAAGATCTCCGAACCAAAAATGTAGAATCCGACAATTCTAAAATTATTCTTTTCCTGACTGCAAACCAAATAATTCGCCAAACCATCACCACGACAGTTAACACTAATATTGGCCAACCGCCGACCGGTTCTGTTTTAGGAAATTTGTATAGACCTAAAAACTGCAACGTGTATAGAAACGGAAACGTAAGCATTATGCCTGCAGGTAGTGCAAAAATAATTCCCGGAATGACTGACGATAAATAAACTGATTTTGCTTTTCTCAAAGTGATTGTGTTTGTCGATATTTCGCCTGGTTCAACCATCTCGGCATTCGTGTTTATTTCATGGAAAGTATCGATATACTCTGAAATTTTACTTTTTGTCACTTTTCCTCTTCCTTAATCGTGATAATTTTTGACACACCCGTTTCCTATGCTTGCTTAAAAATTAGAACTATCAACCGTATTGTGTAAACAAAATTCGTAAGAACGAGTCCGGGTAAAAAACCGTAAATCAAAAAATATAAAAATAGTATTCCTATGTAATTGGAGTCAGTGAAGGTTACGTCCAAAAGTAATAAGAACGGAAAAATAGTCAGTAACAAAGCGCTGAACTGGCGGAGCGTCAACAAACGAGAATTGGAAAAAATCTTTTTGCGCTTCATAATCAATAAACTAATAAATATGAAAATATAACTGAATGTCACAGGCAAAACAAAAATCGAAACTTCAAAAATTGGCGCCAAACCCTCAGCATAATAATCAGCGGCTACTTTGTTGCAGGTGTCAATGATTAAATAGATTGCGATAAAGGTGGTTGTTAACACGTAAATCAATTCAGTGATTAATATGGCTTTAACTGTTTTCATTACCAAAACTACTCAACAGTCACAGTAAAGACTTCATCCCCCGTATCGGCATAACGACGCAGAAATTGAAGCAGTTGAATTAGCCAAGTGAATGCGAGCCCGAATTCGATTATTTCAAAAGCTGTGAGAGATAGATAGTGGACAAACATAAAAAGAATATAACCGAGTGCCATCAAACCGGCCTCGACAATCGAAGTCAAAATAAATTCTTTATTAATATTATCCAACAAGAAAAATGAACCGATAATCATTACCAAAACAATGTAAACCAACCACATGGCTATTTTGTCGTGCAAATGGTGTTGCCAGCCATTTCCGTTATTGGCAAAGACTCCGATAGCGCCGAGATCGATAGCAAAAAGTGTCATCAAAATACGCATTGCCCATAGTTTCCAGGTGAGCTTTTTTTGAGACATTTGAATCCAGTTGAAAAGATAATCGACAGA
>JAISIV010000149.1 GCA_031261865.1 Lactobacillaceae bacterium
TTTCGCTCAAGATAAACGTGATATCGAGAGCCTGCATAATATGTTTGGACAAACTCAAACGGATTCCCATTAGAAAAAAATGAAGTTTGTTTTAAATATAGTAACGCGTCACCTTCTTTGATATTCAAATGTGTTGCAACTACCTTATCGGCATTAACGGCGTGAAATTCTTGAAGAGCTGAAGCGTTATCGATTCGATAACCTTTGTTTTCTAAGGCTGAGTAAAGCGACTTATATAACTCTTGACGATTTATCGAACCGGCTAAAGTTGCTGGCAAAACGGCCACCTCATAAGCAATTGGAGAACCATCCCCTAGTCGAATTCGATCTAAAACCACTACATCGTCTTCCAATTTTATATCTAAAGCCAGTGCTTCTTCTTGACTTGGTTTTCTCTGTTTATAACTAATGAATTTAGTACTAGGAGTGCGTCCAGTTTGCTTCATCAACTGAGAAAAACTTGTGACTCCTCGAAGATTTTCAATAATCGATTTTTGTTTGACATACGCCCCGTCGCCGACTTTTCTTTCGATTAACCCTTCATCAACTAAGTTGGTGATTGCTTGGCGTAAAGTTGCACGAGATACATGATATTCTTCGGCCAGCTCTCTTTCTGAAGACAATCTACTGCCTCTTTGAAATTCACCTCTTTCGATTCGTTTTTTGAAGTCGTCACGAATTTGAATGAACTTAAGCGTCATTTAAGCCTCGCCCATGGACAAAGTTATCCAGAATATTTTGATTCTCATCTAAGAGATTAAAGTTAGCTAGGTTACCAGCTTGAAGCACACCAATCTTATCTAAACCGAATTCGCGAGCTTGGTTAATTGATGACATTTGAATAACTTGGTCGATATCAACCTCGGCGAAGTTTTGCATATTTTTGAAGCCATCGATATAAAGCAAAACACTTCCCGCTAAATCCCCGTTATCAAGTCTGGCTTCACCATTTTTAACAGTTACACGTTGACCACCTAATTCAGAAATGCCTTCTCCCAAACCTTTAGAGCGCATTGAATCAGTAATCATTTCCATATTTTTCGAACCTTTGGCGCGAACTGCAACTTTAACCATTGCCGGAGTGACGTGAATTCCATCAGTAATGATTTCAACACCCTTTACATTTTTGTTGGACAAACCAAATCCTGTAACACCAGGTTCACGACCAGTCATTTGCAATTGTCGATTATACAAATGAGTTATATGAGAAGCTTTGGTTTTTAAAAGGTCGTTGTAATGAGCGTTTGAGTGTCCAACACTTGGCACGATATTTAACTCAATTAATTTTTGTTCAAAATCGGGATCATCATTCATCTCTGGGGCGTAAGTGATTAGGCGGATATTATTCCCAGATATTTCTTGCCAATGTGCGATTTGCTCTGTGCTTGCTTGAATGACAAATTCTTTTGGTTGCGCTCCATTCATAGTCGGATTGATATAAGGACCTTCTAGGTGAATACCAATGGCAACTGGATTTTCTTCGATTGTTTTTTTAGCCGCCGATAAAGCCTTTTCTATTTCTTCAATGGATTGAGTGATTGTTGTCAAAAAGACGGAAGTGATTCCTTCATGGCGCATTTTATTTAACATCTCATTCGTCTTTTCGGGATCCGCATCCATCGTATCGATACCGTAGCCACCATGAGTGTGTACATCGATGAAACCAGGAATTAGCAAATCAGCATTGGTTTCTATTTCAACATCATCAGCTTCAGAGACGAATTGATTCATATCACCAATCTCTTTTATTTCTTGATTGAAACGAATAAAACCGTTTTCAATTGTTTTAGCACCTGTATGGATTTCAATAAATTTGATTAGTTTAGTCATGTTTTCATTTTAGACCAATTGGTCAATTGGTGTATTTTTCAATCTGCGAAAATAAAAAATCTCAGGAAAATACCTGAGATTAAATAATTATTTGACAACCGTAGAAATTGCTAAGACGATCAAAGCAATTAATGCTGGTGCACCTTGACTAAGGATGATTTTTTTAGATACCGTAAATGCTCCGACCATTGCCATTACAAATACGAAAATTAAAAACATCATGCTGACCATTGGTTCCCTGAAAGCAAATTGGCTAATCAGAATCATGATTCCGACTCCACCGTTGTATGCTCCTTGATTAATCATCGCTGATTTGGCATTTGGTAATTCCAGAAAGTCTTGGTCAATTTCGAAAACTTTTGATTGAAGTTTTGGTGAACCAAACATTTCCATTAACATGATTCCGATTGCCTCAACTCCAACAATCGCGATTAAGATGCTTGCAATATTTTCCATAATTTACTCTCCAGTTGAATTTTCTGAACCATTAGATTCTACCGAACTTTCCTGATTTGTTGAAGCCGTAGACGATGAGCTCAAATCGGATGCTACTGAGCCAACCTTATCGCCAGCAGTTTTAGAGGCATTATTAAGCCAAGTCTGAGCTTCTTGCCACCAAATGTTGGCTTGGTATTTAACCTGGTCGACTACTCCTAACGTTTGGTTTGCAGTTTGTTGAATTTGTCCCGGTAGCCACAAAAAGAAGATTGCTAAGGCTAATCTCACCCACGTAAAGAAGCCAAACTTGCCGCGAACAATTTTCCAAAGAAAGAGCAACACGAATAAGAAACCAATTCCATATAAAATGTCCATCAATTATCTCCTTTTGAAATCTGTTTAATTTTAGCAAGAACGTTGGCGTAATTGGCGGTGTCGACAAACAACACTAATTCATCGCCTGGTTGCATGACGACATCCCCTCGAGCGATAATTTCCTGGCTCCCTCTCTCAACTCTAGAAACGACAGTGGCTTTAGGCCAAGAGACTTCTCTAATTTCTTTTTGATCCATACCGCCGTCGGGCATTACTCTAACTCTAGCTTCAGTCAACTTGCCTGACGAGTCTTCGATTTTCAGTGGTTGGACAATCTTTTCTAGTAATGACTCATAAATAGGTTGTCCACCAAGCACATCATTAGTGAGATAAGAAATCAGAACAACTATTGCCAAAGGAACTAAATGTTCTAAGGAACCAACCATTTCGGCAATTAGAATGATGGCAGTAAATGGTGCTTTTGAAATTGCCGCAAAGTACCCAACCATTCCTAGAACAGCTAAATCATTAAAATAAATCGAGTTCCAAATATTTAGAGTTGAAGCGGTAACTGAAACTAGTCCGCCGATAACGGCGCCGAGTGACAAGATTGGCAAAAAGATGCCACCGGGTACACCGGAACCAAATGAAATCGCTGAAAAACTAAACCTGATTAGGAAAATTCCTAAAAGAACAAATAGAGTCGGAGTAATTTGTTTGTGTCCTAAATTGAGGATTAAATTGTTCCCGCCACCAAGCATGTCAGGTATAAAATACCCAATTAAAATAATTCCGATTGCCACGATCCCAAAATGAAATTGGCGAGGAATAAAACTAAAAGGTTTATAAAAGTTAGAAGCGTTTAAAGTTACTTTTTGATAGGCGTAGCCTAGGATACCTAGAATTATTCCTAATACCGGCAACATCCAATACATTCCTAATGGCAAACTGTGCATTTGAATATGCAAAACGGGTTTGAGGCCAAAAATCTTTGTTGAAACAATATCAGCGACCACGGCTCCGGTAAGTGTTCCTAACCAAACCAGCATTGAAAAACTACGATAAATTTCTTCCAAAACAAACATTGCTCCAGCTACTGGGGCCGCAAAGGCGGCAGACAAACCAGCGGCTGAACCTGTAGCAATCATTAATCTTCGTTGTTCTTCGGTAAAGCGCCTTTTTTGAGCATAAAGTTGTCCTACGGCTGCACCTAATTGAATTGACGGCCCTTCTCTTCCGAGCATTGCACCTGAACCGATTGCTAAAATGCCAGCCGTGAATTTACGCCAAAGCACGGAAAAAGCGTTGACATCTAGGCGCCCGGCTAGTTGTCCTTCGACTTGTGGGATTCCTGATCCATTTACATTTGGATCTGGTTTTATGATCATACCGATGACAATTGTAATTAAAACCAACAAAGAGGCTATCACTATTAAATAAATAACGTTCTGGTGTGCCAACGAATATAGTCGCTTCCACATAACCAGTGATCGTTCTACTCCGAATCTAAAGCCACTAACCACAAATCCCACTAACAGGCCAACGACAACGGCTCGTCCAACAGAAATAATTCTTGTTCTATCTATTTGAAACATTAATTCTAGAATATACCCCTCCTACTATTTTTAAAAATCTACGAATATATCTTCAATCATGCCGTTAAAACCATACGGCGTTTCGAAATCTAAAACATCTGAATTAACAAAAAAATCCTTGAATTCTGACAGCTTGGAGAACTGGATAAGGAATAAATCATTCGATAATCGTTGTGGTTTGTCTTCGATAATTTCGTAACCACTATTTAACCGACGGACTGGAAAATCGTACTGCAGGACAAATTCAGAAATCGTTCGGAAGTTTTCGTGTTTAAAAATAATGACGAAATTTTTTACTTGATTGATATCAAAAGACAGTTGAGCCGTTTCAAAATCGGCAGCCAATTCCTCTATTTCTTCGTCGCTTAATTGATAAAAATTGTTTTCAGGGAAAATCACTTATAGTCTCCAAGAGTCGTCTGTTCACGGGCAAATTCCCGAAGTTCGTCGTCAGAGACCGCATCGATATAATCGTCAGAATACCCTCTAAACATCATGTCTTGTTGGTAATCACTGAAAATTCTCCAATAGGTATACCGTCCGCCATTTGTACCAACCCAAAAAATTTCTTGGCCGTAATCATCCCAACCTAGACCATAACTTCCACCGGTTGTAGCACCTGGATAAACTTTATAATCGCTTCCGCATGTGGGATAAATGTAATTTCCTTTTTCGTCAGCACCAGGCTGGTGCGTTTTTAACCAAGCTTCCTTTAACTCTGAATATGTTGAGGCTGGAGAAGATGAACTAGATGTCGAAGAGTTTTCAATTTCAGATTGAGAAATTGATGACGATTCTTGCTCATCTGAACTCGATTTTGCTGATGAGATTTTTACACTGACACTGGTAACATTTTGCGCTTTATTTTGTTTAATGGCCGTCGTTGATTTGGTGAAAAACAGTATTACCAAAATAATCACCATTAACGATATAAAAAATACCTGAACTCTGTTTTGTTTCACGTTTTAAATTTTAGAACAAATCAGTTTGTTGGGAATTTGTCCCAATAAAAAATCGACCAACTTAGCGTCGATCGATAATTTCGATATCTAGTAGTTTTTATAAATCTTGATGTTTAAATACTTGCCAACCGATAACTGTATAAGCGGTTAAAGTAATCAATTGTTGCAAAATTGCCCACCATAATAATGTTCCGGCTTGAACCGATGTTTGGACTGTCGAATTATAAATAGAAGTTTGAATAATAATTTGGATTGGCGTCATTATTAGACTTGCGCCAAAATTAATACCGATTGCGACTAGAATGCTTAACAAGCTACCTTTCATCAAAACGACGGCTAAATAAATGAGGGCGATTAAACTCAGATATCCAATAAATGGTACAAAAACAATCTCCCAAATTCCCAACGAATTGATAATGTTCGTTAACCATTCAACCGACCCATCCGTACTTGCCAGAATAATAATAGTAGGAATCGTGATTAGGAAAACGAAAGTGACCATCATTCTCAATGCTGTCACAGTTAACTTAGAAAAATAGTAACGGGTTCTGCTAGTCCCCGAAGCGATTGAAAGTTGCAGCAAAGAATTACCATAGTCAACTGAAATGCTTCTAAAAGGAACGAGGTAAAAAACTACAGCAGATGTCAATAAACCTGCAATAGTCAACAAAGGCAGTAATACTAGAATTGAAATAGAAAAAGCATTTGATGCACTTCCTTGCATGGCACCACTTTTAACGAAAATTACCCAACCGATTGTCACAACGATATTTACTATTCCATTCACTAAGGTGAGAATATTTACCCCTTGGTCATGAGTAATTTTGAAAATTTCCGAATTAAAAATTGCATTTTTCATTAGTTAAGTACCTCTTCTACTTCAGAAATCTTATTGATATTGGAGAAACTAATTTTTGCCGTCATTGCTGCTTTCAAAAGTTTATTCCAATCGTCGTCTTCAATACCTCGAAGAATAAACGTTTGCTCATTATTTTCATAAGGAACATCTTTTTTCTTCAATAAGGTTTTAAACTCTTCAACTTGATCCGTTTTAACCTTATAATTCGTTAAAGTTAACTTACCAGACTCTACAATTTTTCCTTTGTCTAGTTTAACGAAAGTGTCAGCCATACTTTCAATGTCATTAGCAACGTGTGATGAGATTAAAACAATCTTGTCAGAAGACATAAATTCTTCTTTAATAAACTTTGTCAAAGCGTCTGTTGATTGGCGGTCGACCCCTCTAAAAGGTTCGTCAAGAATTAAAACTTGAACGTCATCAATCAACGCAATTAAAAGAATTAATTTTTTGGTCATCCCCAGTGAATAACTGCCTACTTTAGAATCTAAATCACCCTTAATCGATAGCTTTTCAGCTAGCTCGTCGACGCGACTTATATCCATGCTGTGCTTAAGGGTCATAAAGAATTCAATGTTCTGACGACCAGTCCAATTACGATATAAAGTCAAATCATCTAAAACAATTCCCACCTTGCTTAAAGGTGTTGTATCCTCGTGAACATTTACCCCGTCATAAGTGATTTCGCCAAATGAGTCGATAATTGTAGTCAAGCTCTTGAAAAGAGTAGTTTTACCAGAACCATTTTGTCCTACAATTCCATAAATTTTACCGGACTCGAAAGCAAAATCCTCGATATCTAAGGCGTTGCGCATTCCCTTGTGATAGCGCTTTGTTACGTTGCTTAATTTTATTTCCATGAGTTCAATTCTAAACTTTTTTATTTCACAGTTGGAACAGCATTCCAAAATCGGTTTGATTTACGAAAGAATCGGCAGAATTTTTTGGTACAAAGTGAATTAAGTATTCGGTTACTTAGATTTGCGGTGCACCTGCTTGCAGGTTCGCGTCCCCGTAGGGGATAAGCGCACAATACGAATCCAAGATTCGTTTGCTTACATTAGCCTTGCATAAGATGTTTCAGCTTTTCATAAGTTCTCACTAAATTCGCTTCACTCATTAAGTAACATCATTAGCCGTGGATAAGATACGTCTAAATTCGCTAAGCTCATTAGGTTGTTTCATTAGCTTTGCATAAGCGCGCAATACAACCTAAAGGTTGTTTGTTTACATTAAAAAAATAAACCTTAGCGTTCGCTAAGGTTTATTTGAGCAAGCACTAGGATAAGCGCTAACTATTATAGTTCGGAGAAACTATTTATTTCAATGGAGACCATTTCCAGTCAGTAAATTCTGGAATATCTACACCTTCGTTACGAGTAACTTCGAAGTGCTTTGCCAAAGTATCATCCATTTCTTTGATGAATCCATCAGCAGCTTCTTGGTTGATTACACCTGCGTCAGCAAGTAATTCTGCAGCTTGCTTTGCTTGGTGGAAACGATCAAGTTCAGAGTACACACGCATGTCGTAAGTAGTAGTGATATCACCATCTTCACGATATCCATGTGGGTGTAGTCCAAGATGTCCGTGCTCGTAGAAGAAACTTTGGATCAAATCTTCATAACCGTGGAAACCAAAGATAACTGGCTTATCAGGTGCGAAGAACTTATCAAATTCTGCATCAGTCAATTGACGTTCTGCATTCATGTGAGGAGTAGTCTTCTTTTGCAAACGAAGCAATTCAACAACGTTTACATAACGGAACTTAACTTCAGGGAAGTTTTGGTTAATCAACCATGCGGCTGCCAAAGTTTCGATAGTTGGTTCGGTACCTGCAGAAGCAAAAGTGATATCAACATCACCTTGAGGTGCAGTAGAAGCCCAGTCGATAACTGCCAAACCTTCGTTAGCAAGAGTTTCAGCTTCATCAACTGAGAACCATTGTTGACGTGGTTGCTTTGAGGCAACAATCAAGTTAACCTTTGAGCGTTCTGAGAAGGCACGCGCTTGAACGGCAAGCAAAGTGTTTCCATCAGCTGGCAAGTATTCACGAACAAAGTCATCTTTCTTTTCAGCCAAGTGAGTCAATACACCTGGATCTTGGTGAGTATATCCGTTGTGGTCTTGTTGGAATGCAGTAGAAGTTGCAATCAAGTTCAATGATGGATAATCATTACGCCACTTTTGTTCAGAAGCGTGACGAATCCACTTGAAGTGTTGAGTAATCATTGAATCAACAACACGTAGGAATGATTCATATGATGCAAAGATTCCAACACGTCCAGTCAATGTATAACCTTCTAGCCAACCTTCAGCTTGGTGTTCAGAAAGTTGAGCATCCAAGATACGTCCAACTGGTCCTTCGTATTGATCATTTGGTTCATGAACTTCTTCCATCCATTGACGGTTAGTAGAGTTGAACAAAGACCAAAGACGGTTAGACATAGTTTCATCAGGACCGAATACACGGAAACGCTTAGGGTTTTCGTTCATAACAGCTTCAAGATAACCAGAAAGCACGTTCATATCCATGTTACGGTTACCGTCAGCTAATTCAGTACCACGGTTAGATTCGTTAATGTCGTTTGCGTAGTCTTTCCAACTAGGAAGCTTCAAATCTGAACGATCGATTCCTCCGTTAGTAACAGGGTTAGCAGACATACGCTTGTCGCCTTTGTTAGCAAAAGCAGCAACGTCATCTTTCAAAGTTCCATCAGCATTGAATAATTCTTCAGGTTTGTAAGAGTTCATCCATTCTTCGAATTCAGGAAGTGAGTCCATCTTACGAGATGAAAGAGGAAGTGGCACTTGGTGCGCACGGAATGAGTTTTCAATAGGCATTCCCTTTGCATCAAAACGAGGTCCACCCCATCCCTTAGGAAGACGGGCGATGATCACTGGCCATGCAGCAACTTCACCGTCTTGATAACGGTTGTTTTCACGAGCATCTTTTTGGATTGCTTGGATATCTTCGATAGCTTGGTCAAGAACTTGAGCAGCTTTTTCGTGATATGCCATGTAATCATGGATGTCATCGTTTTCGATAAAGCGTGGAGAATATCCAAGTCCTTCGAAGAACTTGGTGATTTCTTCATCACTCATACGAGAGAAAACAGTTGGGTTAGAAATCTTGAATCCGTTAAGGTCAAGAATTGGTAGAACAGCACCATCATTTTTAGGGTTAGTAAACTTGATTGAGTGCCAAGAAGTCATGGCTGGACCAGTTTCAGCTTCACCATCACCCATAACAGCAAATGCGATTTGATCTGGTTGGTCAAGAATTGCACCAGTTGCGTGAGATAATGAGTAACCTAATTCTCCACCTTCATGTAATGAACCTGGAGTTTGGGCAGTCATGTGCGATCCGATTCCACCTGGGAATGAGAAACGCTTGAACAACTTAGACATACCTTCGATATCTTGAGTAATTTCAGGATAGTCTTCAGTATATGCACCATCAAGGAATGCATTAGTAACCATAACTTGTCCACCGTGACCTGGGCCACCAACGTAGAACATGTTTAAGTCATACTTGTGAATCAAACGATTTGCATGAGCATAAAGGAATGTTTGACCAGAGATAGTTCCCCAGTGTCCGATTGGCTTTGCTTTAACGTCTTCTTCAGTAATTGGTGTATTAGTTACTGAGAAAAGAGGGTTGCTCTTCAAGAAGATCATTCCAGCTGAAAGATAGTTGGTAGCACGCCACCACTTATCAACAGTTTGAAGATATTCTTTAGAATTGAAATCTACCATTAATAATTTCTCCTTTTATATTGAAGACAGTGGTAGCTGCCTTCGTGAAATACAGTATAAGTATACGTTATGAGTGGGCTTGTTTCAAGAGTTAACTTGTTGATGTAAAGCGGTTAACCTATCAGCCTTTTTGTCCGTAATAGGCGTTAGGACCATGCTTTCGAAGATAGTGTTTGTCCAACAAGTACTGAGCAATGCTAATATCGGCGTCTCTACCTAAGAGCAATTGGGTGTGATAATTCATGTCGGCAACCACTTCTAGGACAATTGCATTGTCTACGGCCGACTTAGCGTTCTTACCCCATGAAAATGGTCCGTGATCATTGGTTAAAACAGCTGGAACATCAAGTGGCTTAATACCTTTATCCTCAAATGCTTTTACGATTGATTTTCCGGTTTCTAATTCGTATTCACCATTAACTTGTTCTTCGGTAAGCTTTTCGGCAACTGGAACATCGCCATAAAAGGTATCAGCGTGTGTAGTTCCGGCAGCAACCAATGGTAATCCAGATTGCGCATAGACAACTGCCCACTTAGAATGAGTGTGGACAATTCCCCCCACTTCTGGCCACGTGCGATACAAATAAGCATGAGTCGGTGTATCAGATGATGGATTCAAATCTCCTTCAACTACGTTGCCATCCAAATCCAAAATAACGATTTGTTCAGGCTTTAATTCCGAATAAGGAACACCACTTGGCTTAATGGCAAAAACTCCATTTTCACGGTCAACTTCACTAACGTTCCCCCAAGTCAACGTTACTAATCCTTCTTGTGGCAAACGCATGTTCGCATCATAAACTCTTTGTTTTAATTCTTCGTACATTAATCTAATCCTCCAAATTGATAACCAACCTCTTTAAAAATTGGTTTGAAAAAATCTAAGGCTTCATTTATTTCTTCGATTGGGCGGTCACGATCTTCTGACCACATTTCGATCGTGAATGCTCCGTCATATTCCAAATCCTTCAAAAGTTGTAACAAGGCTTTAAAGTCAACAACCCCTTTGCCGAATTCAACGTTCTTGAATTTTCCGGGAAAATCATCCGTGACTGCCAAAGTGTCCTTTAGATGAACATGGGCGACAATATCGAGATTGTCCTTGAAATCTTTAACTACGTCATTTTCTGGCCAAGCCGACAAATTCCCTAAATCAGGGTACGCAGCCAACCATGGGCTTTTGATAATTTTTTTATAACGAGCAACTTTTTCAATCGAATTAATAAAACTGGTGTCCATTGTTTCGATATCTAACATCACATCGAAACTAGCCGCATAATCTACTATTTTTTTCAAATTGGTGATGAATCGTTGCTCGGTTTCGGATGTGTGTTCTTCATAGAAAACGTCGTATCCAGCTAATTGAATGTGGCGAATTCCTAAATCGACGGCAAGTTGGACGGCCTTATAAGCCATCTCTAATCCGCGTTCAACAATTTTCGGATCACTTGAACCTAACGAATATTTTCGGTGGCCGGATAACATAAGTGTTTGTATTGGAGTGCTAGTTTCAGCAATCGCATCACGGATTTCTTGACGTTCTGCCATAGTCCATTCCAAACGAGCCTGACGTTCATCACTTTCATCAATTGAAAATTCCAAAAAATCAAAGCCAAGCTCTTTAACGAGAGCTAATCTTTCTTTCCAAGTCAAACCTTTTGGTAATGCTTTTTCGTAAATTCCTAATCTAGCCATTAGTTTTCATCTCCTAGTCCAGCAAGTGATATAGCCTTCCAAACCGGCTGAAGAGCTGAAATCAAATTTTGATATGCCGTGTACTTTTGGTCATATAAACGGACTTGTTTTTCATCTGGTTCGAAACGAGATTTAACGGTTACTAATTTTTCAACCGCTTGATTTAAATCCTGATAATCGCCAATAGCCACACTGGCGGCCATCATTCCACCAAGTCCACCCAATTCAGTCGCGTCGACTACTTCGACTGGGATATTGGTGACATTAGCAAATATTTGCATCCAACTTGGAGAGTTAACCGCTCCACCTGAAAGGCGCAAAACTTCTGGTCTGTTCTCAGCGTGTGCCAAGAGTTGTTCAATGTGTTGACGATGGGCAAAAGCGATTCCTTCGTAAACGGCACGAATCATTTCTGATTTTGAGGATTGAGTGTCTAACCCAACAAAAGCCGCACGTGCACCGACTCCGGCGTTGCTTCCATATAAGAAAGGTAAGAACAAAGCTTTAACGAAACTAGCATCCGTATGTTGTAGGAAGTCTTCTAAATCTTCATAAATAGACTTACCGGCTTCTTTTGCTCTTTGTTTTTCATCATCCATTAATTGGCTGATCATGATATCCAAATTTCCAGCTGAAGTAGCAGATGAAGCTTCAATCAGATATTGTCCATTAAACAAAAGCGAATTCATCAGCCCTTCATCTTGGGTGGCCGGTGTTTTATCGGGATAACTATTAATATTCCAAGTACCGGCTATCACGCTAAACTTGCTTGAATCAACTACCCCAGTCGCAAGTGCTCCAGCATGTATATCGAATAGTCCGCCGACAATTGGTGTGTCGAGATTGATCCCTGTCAATTCAAAGGTTTCTTGATTAGTCTTAGCGGCAATTTGCGTCGACTCAACTAGCTCGGGTAGAGCATCCTTGATTTCTGGAATCCCGAAGAATTCAAGTAACTTGTCGTCGTAATTTTTTGTTGCCAAATTCAACAATCCATTTCCAGAAGCATCCCCAATTTCTTGGTTGACAACACCAGATAATTTATAGCGGACAAAATCTTTCGCCGATAAAATTGCCCCAATTTGGTCGTAATCTAAACGCCTGTTGTCTTTGAGCCATCTCAATAAAACTGGTGATTGAACTGACATGACGTGTTGTTGACTGATTGGCCAGATTTGCGAAACTTTACTTTCAAATTCGGCTCCAAGTAAGTCAGCTCGGGCATCAGTTGAAAGAATCCCATTTCTAAAAATTTGTTGATGCTTGTTCAAAGGATATAGACCTTTTCCATGTCCAACGACTGCAATGGCTGAAATATCGGAAGGTTTAATATCTGCTTTTGTAATAGCATCGTTTATTGCTTTAACAATACTTTCCCATAGAACATCAAGATTTATCTCACGCCAACTTGGATGTTCTTCAATTCTCGGTGTAGGAAAAGCAGAGGTAGATAATTGTTTGCCTGTAACGTCGAAAACGACGGCCTTTGTATTAGTGCCGCCGTTGTCGATCGTCAAAAAATAATGAGTCATTTTCTCTCCTGACGAATAATATTCATTTTTATTTGACAGCGGGGTCTACTGAATTTTTAATTGCTTCAACGGCAGATGGCTTGAAGTAAACGCGTTCAGCATTGTTATGCATAACATCTTCAAGTTCTTCAGGAGTGAAGATGTCAACATTTTCTAACCAAGTAGCAAGATTGTTGTAGCTATTGAAAGTTGCAGACCATGGAGAATCAGTTCCCCAGATGATGCGCTTTGCCCCAATAATTTCTTTTGCAAGACGGACAACAGTTTCAGACTTAGGGAATGGGAAGTTGGTTTCTCCATCAATGTCTTGAATTGCCGAAATGTCAGTGTAGAGATTATCGATTCCACGCCAGTTTTCAAGAGTTGAACGAAGGTGTTCAACACGGTCGACATGTGGGAATGACAAGTGCGCAACAACGAAGTCGAGGTTTGGATATTCTTTTGCAAGACGAGCCATTACTTCAGGTTGGTGGGAAACTTGATCAAAGTTTCCATAATCAACAGTTACTACGAAACCTGGATAATTTGAAATGTAGTGCAAGATTTTAGCAACGCGAGCGTCATCATCCAAATGGAATGGTGTGCTGAAGTGATAACCATGCATTCCACCACCTTGAGAGATTTCAAGTTTGATAGCGCGGAAGCCAAGTTGTTCAACATGACGTTCTACGATTTGCATGTAATTTTCAGCGAAGAAATCAACTGAGAATGCACCAATAAAGCGTTCTGGGTATTTCTTGATTGATTGATAAGTGTAGTAGTTTTGATAACCATTTAAGCTACCCTGTAAAACAACTGCCTTTTCAATTCCGTTTTCATCCATAGTTTTAAGGAATGACTCGGCAGTGTAGTCGTCATCATTTCCTTCAGGAAGAAGGTGAATTAAATCCCCATCGTCCCAAATAGCATCTCCGTTTCCAAGTGGGTTCAAACGACCTTTACCGTTGAAACCTGAAATTGCACGTACTAGATGAAAATGTCCATCGATTTTCTTAACCATGATTTTTTCCTTTTAACTAAATTAGTCTTTCGATTCTACTGTTTGTTCGTAACCAACATTCTTATTTGCCATGTTTTCAAGATAAGTCCAGATTTGAGCGCGACGAGTGCGAAGAAGGACAAACGACACTAGGTAAACTGCAACGGCGATTCCGATCCAAAGAGGATTCATAGAAATGAAAGCTAAGAAGATCAAGCCGTTTAGTGGGCGAGCAATTAAATTAAATGAAGTAAGAAGCAATACACCGGCTGGCAATGCAATTCCAACTGACTTAAGCATTCCTGTATACATAGGTGCTAAGTAAGAAGCCATGTACAATCCGAGGCTGAACCAAATAATTCCACCAACGATTGCTTTAAGCATGTTTCCTTTAGAAAGAGCGATAAATGGTTGAACCATGAATGGCAAAGCAATCAAGTCAACCACCGGAATAGTTTTGTTACCAGGTAATGCGAAGGCAAGAACAACCATGATAGGAATCAAGATAGTTCCGGCAATAATCGTTGCTGGCTCACCGAAGCCGACACCATCATCAACACCAACGAACCAACGCTTGTTGCTAAGAGTTGCAGATTTTTCTTCAGTTTCATCTTCACCGTCTTTTCTGCGGTTATCTTCAACGGCTTGGCCAAGAGTTTGGAAGGCTGAAGCGAACACACCAGTAACAAGAGGGAAGATTGTCATAACTGCGGCAAGTTGAACTGCGAAACCAAGGATTTGTCCCCAAGCTTCCATTTTGTTCAAATCTCCAAGGTTAGCAAGGAAACCAATAATCAAACCAAGGATTGCTCCAAGAACAGTTGGTTCACCGAAGACTCCTAGCTTTTCTTTAAAGGCAGTTGGATTGAACTTAACTTTGTTGAAACCAAGAAGGTTGAAGATTGGATCAAGAATCACTGCGGGTACAAATTGTTCAGTGTTGTGCAAAGAATTAATCGTTGCATTTTTAACACCATAGTAATCCGACCAACGATCGGCCATCATTTCTGACAAAACCAATGACCAAAGCATCAAGAATGTCATTAACCCAATGGCAATCCACCAGTTTTTAGTTACGTAGAATGCCATTGCACCCCAAACCATGTAACCAAAGTTGTTCCAAAGATTTGAAGGAACGAAAATCTTAGTCACCTTCAAAGCGTAAAGAATGAATTGAGCAACCAAAGCAATCACGAAGAAAGCAAGAGCTGGACTCGAGTTGAATGATGCAGTTGCACCAGTTTGCCAACCATTATCGAAAACTTGTTTTTCAACTCCAGTTGACTCAACTAACTTTTTAATAACTGCAGAAGCAGTGGGTGTAAATGATCCAATGATCCAGCCGTATCCGGTAAGTCCGATTCCGGCTGACAAGGCAGACATGAAAGCAGCTTTAGGCTTAACTTTCAAGAATAGGGCAACTATAAACAAGATGATGGGAACAACGATTGCCGCTCCGAACACTGATTGTAGTTGGCTAACTACGTGTAAAAAATTATCCATTTTAAAATCTCTCTATCGTTATTTGTTTACAACATTGACTGGGTTGTCATTGAAGAATTCGATTAAGTTATTCGCTGCTTCTTCAGCAATAATGCGACGTCCATCAACAGTTCCAGTTCCAGCGTGAGGGGTCATGATTACGTTGTCTAATGAACGTAATTCAGCACCAACCTCTGGCTCGAATTCGAATACATCTAAACCGGCTCCAGCGATTTGGCCAGTCTTCAAAGCTTCAACAAGATCTGCTTCTTTAACGATTGGGCCACGAGCTGCGTTGACGAGGACTGCTGTACTCTTCATCTTTGCGAAGACATCTTTATTGAAGATACCGCGAGTTGAATCAAGCAGTGGGGCGTGAATAGTGACTACGTCAGCCTGTTCAACTAATTCATCAAATGAAACATACTTTGCATCGAATTGCTTTTCAACATCTTCCGGAAGTGGGCGGTAATCGTTATAAATAATCTTCATTCCGAACGCACGTGCATAATTTGCAACAGTTTGTCCGATACGACCCATTCCATAAACACCAAGCGTTTTTCCTTCAAGAGTCATACCTTGATATCGTTCTTCGGAAACGTCAATCCAATCACCTTCGCGGACAACTTTGTCATAGAAGTGAAGACGCTTTGCAGCTGCGATAAGAAGTGAAAATGTTAATTCAGATGTCGCCACGCGGACACTTTGTGGAGAGTTGGAAACAGTGATTCCCTTTTCTTTTGCGTAGTTAATATCAACATGGTCGAAACCAACACCATTGATTGAGATTACTTTCAAATTTTGTCCAGCATCGATAATTTCTTTATCGGCAGGCATACCCATTAATAGCAATCCATCATATTCAGGCAAATGTTCCAAAACATATTCACGAGAGAATGGTGCATCATCCGCATAAGTAACATCAAAGTTTTCGAATAATTTTGAAAGTCCATCTTTCGAAACGATTCCAGTTACCAAGATTTTTGTCATTAGTTTTCTCCTTTGTCTAGTTCATAGACTATGAATTGATCATTTTCTCTGTTAGCTGATGCAACGTAGAATTGATCATTTTTCGTGTAGCCGAACAAATTACTTGGACCAGCACCACTCTCGATAAGTTCTTCGTGAACTACTAAGCCGTTTTGATTTTCGAATGTGAAGACGGATAAATCTTTCTTCCCATCACGGTGACCAAAAACAAATACTGGTTGACCTTCGACTACTCCACCCCATCCGGCGTGACCAAATGGAGTTGGATCTTGTTTTTTAAATAACTCGTTGAATTGGTTGTCCATTAATCTTAGGACCGGTCCATGAAAGCCTTGAATGATGAAATATTCATCGAGGCCATCTCCGTTAACATCCAGAGGATATATGTCGCTGACTTCTTCATCAAAGAGTTTTTCTAGTTGCCAATCAGTAGAAGTTGTGGGGTATGTCAATTTGTAGACACCTTCAACTCCAGTGATTAAGCTGTAACCCAATTCGTGGAAAGACTTGTAACCATGATTCTTATGAATTGGATTCCCGATATTTTTTAAATTCTCGAACTGATTTGTTTTCCGATTGTAAGTACCAACTTGAATATGGCCGGGTCTCGACCAATCTTCGATGGAATCTTTTTCAGTGGTAATTGTTGTCCCAACGAAGTGATCGGTATTTTCATCGAAAGGAATTAAATCAAAACGATGTAAGAAAGGGGTCTGGGCAACTTTAGAAATTGAATATTCGCTTCCATTCCAGCTGGCTTTAACTACGAATGCTTCTTCGGCAGCAAATGTCGGAATAAAGTGTTGCGTTGCTAGAAAGTCGTTGGTTCCAGGTATTTGGACAATTGACATTGTTCCTCCACCTTGTTCCCAAACTGGAATTCTTTGGAATTCATTATCTAAATCGTAAGCATAGGCTTGACCTTTATCAAACTCTGAAGCAGCAATAATTACATCGCGACTATCAGTTTTAATTCGGGAAGTGGCATATACTCCGGGCAATTGCTCAATAAACTTTTTTGAAAATTTAATAATCAGACCTCCTTGTCATTTAAATTTAGTTAATCGGTTAACCAAAGTCTTAAAAAAATAAGCTTAATTCGGAGTGAACCGGTTAACTAAATTTCATAAAAAATTCGGGAATAAATCTTCCCGAATTCATTAAAACACTTTTTATCTTTTTTGTAAACGCTTTCATAAAAGTGAAACAACGTTACCTAAATCTGTCACAAGTTGATCATCGGATGCATTTGGGTATTCTAATGCCATATCGGTGATATTAGTGAATTCTTTTGCGATTTGGCGCCAATCTAGAAGTCCTTCTTCTAGTGAGGTTACTGAAAGCGCTTCCCTATTTTGTGCATAATTCTTCAAATGGAGGTAGGTTGTGTACTTCTCAAACACCGGAACTGCTTTTTCAACATCCTCTGAAACAAAAGCCCAATTAGCAATATCAAAGGCAAAAGTCATGGGGATTCCTTGTTCATTGACTTGGCTTAGGAAATCCGAGATATTCTTGATACTTGCGTGGGACAAGGTCTGGTTATTTTCAACATTAAAATGAAAACTGCCGTCGTAAAGTTGCGCCAACAAATCCCAATTACCATCAAAAGTTGAGAAGTCACCGACATTCATTTTTAAAAAGTCGGAACCCATTTCTCTCATCTGTTTGATATATTCGGCAATTTTTGGATTGATCTCTCCGTTTTCGATAACCTGATCATTTACGCTGAAGAAAACTTCAATTCCCGCATTCTTAGCGGCAGTACCGATTTCAGAAAACTCATCAGGGTCGTCAGTTAGAAACTCATTGCGGATTTCAATCGTGTTAAATCCAAGGTCCTTAGTTTTTTGAATTAAATCAACTTGTGGTGTTCCAGCATCCATTAAATTTTTGAATGCGATTGTATTTAGTGCATAGTGTTGTAGTGTCATTTTTTCCTCGAGACAAATCTAGAATGATTGGCGAATCAAAATACTGGAATTGACCGTAATTTTTTTTGGCTCGTCATAATCATTATCCTGAATTTTTTCAAAAAGTCTTTCGGCGGCTTTTTGGCCAATCTCAAATGAGTACTGACGAATAACTGAAATACCTGGATTTAAAAGTTTCATCCAATCCAAATCTTCGTAGGAACCAACTCCATAATCAGTAGGGTGGTGTTTGCCCATATACTGAAGTCGGTTCAATAAAACCAGCAAGCTAGGACCATTCATCGCAAAGAATCCTATTTTTTTATTACCTCGTTCATTAAAAATTGTTTGGAGTTTTTCATCGAAAATGTCCGCGTTGGAAACATCTAAAACAAAATCGTCATTTGAGAGTTGGAGTGCGTCTTTAAAACCTTTATAACGATCGACACGAGTGGAAATATTTTCAATCGGAAAAGTTACAAAGTATATTTCGTCGTAACCGTTATTCTTCATTAAACCGACAAACTGTTTTGTAATCTCAAAGTTATTAGACACAACTTCATCAAACAACATATCTTTTGACTGACGATCGAACATAACTGTATTTCGGTTCGATAAATCTTTTAAGTGAGGGGCGTTGGCATCGACTGGATTTAAAATCAAGCCGGCACTTTCATGCGACGACAAATAATGAATGTTTTCAATTTCTTGGTCAATTGAATCGCCGGAATCTAAAAATTCGACCGAGTAATTTTTTTCTTTAGCAACCGATTGAACACCCTTCCAAATCTCAGCGATAAATGAATTGGTAATATCATTGACAACAACACCAATTATTTTCGATTCATTCCTGGCCAAAGCAGTAGCAGCGACGCTTGGTTGATAATTATTTTCCTTGATAACCTGGGCAATTTTGGTTTTGGTTTTTTCTGACATTTTGTCAAAACGATTATTTAGATAATAAGAAATGGTGGCCTTAGATACACCAGCCATTTGAGCAATATCATCGATTGTAAATTTCTTTGGTTGGGTCATAAAAATAAGTATATTCCAGGTGTGAAGTAACTAATAAAAAACCCGGTAGGACCGGGTTTTTAAATTAACTTAAAACTTTTAGCATGTATTCCATAAAACGGTCTAAATAATTTTGAGGATCGATGGCAACCGCGGCAAAATTATTTTTAACAGGGTCTTTTAATCTTGAAAGATCCCCAATCGTTCTGCCATCGTCCGTGGTTACTTGCATGTTTATTGGCAACAAAGTAACCAAATCTGGGTCAACCGCCACACCAACTGCAAGTGGGTCATGAAGAGCCGCTCCATCTTTATTGATATCTAAGTTGTAATATGCATCGATGTAGTAATCAAAAATATCGGCAAACACCTGAGCTTTTTTTGTTCCAAGTTGGCGCCATTGCGCTGTTTCTTTTTTAGTAAGCAGCGTTTGCAAGGTAACATCAAGTCCAACCATCACAAGATTTTTAGCCTTTTTGAAAACAAAGTCAGCGGCCGCCAGGTCTTGGTTAATATTGGCTTCAGTATATGGGGTCACATTTCCAGGAACCGTCAATGCCCCTCCCATAATCGTGATATTACCAATCAGTTTATTAATTTCCGGGTCCTTTTCAAAAGCGGCCGCTAAATTAGTTAATGGCCCAGTTGGGACAATTATCAAATCCTCGCCAAAATTGTGGGCTGATTCAATAATGAAATCGACAGCACTTTTATTTTCCAAGGCGCGTTCAGCGAGCGGTAATTCAACATCGCCAATACCGTTTTGACCATGAATGGCTTTAGATATTTCCATAGTTTGAAAGCTATCAGATGTACTTGAATGGGATTCGCCTAGAAATACCGGAACATCAGTAGCTCCTAAAACCTCTAACAATTTGAGACTATTTTGAGCAGCAGTGTCCACTAAAGTATTCCCATAAGCAGAAGTAATTCCAATTAAGTCAGCTTCTGGTGCAGCAAGCGCGTAAGCAATAGCCATCGCATCATCAACACCGGTATCTAAATCCAAAATCATTTTTTTAGTAGCCATTTATTTATCTCCTTGTATTTCCATTTGAGAAACTTGTTCTAAGAACCACTGATTAAAAAGTGCTGGGTCAATCTTCAAGCCAATTTGAGCATTACTCGATTCAACGGAATGAATACGATTTTGAAAATCCCAAACCGTAGCCCCAGTAGCTGTTCCGCCTACGACCACATCAATAAATCCAGATTTTACTTTAATTAATTCCGGATTCAATAAATACAAGATGGTGTTGACATCGTGCATCGGCTTTCCACCTTTATGGCCATCATGATATTCAGAAAATAGAGCCGCAAGCATTTGGCCTGGCTTACCTGATTTTTCAATTTGATCAATTGTGTCATCAGTGAGTAAAGCTTTTAATGTGACATCTAAACCAATCATTGTTTTTTTAACGGGAGAATCAAAGACAATTTTAGCTGCATCAGGATCAGTGTAAATATTAAATTCAGCCACCGAATTAACATTACCTCGACTAACTGTTCCTCCCATCAAAACCATTTCTTCGATATTTTTGAAATCTTTAGGATGACGGTTTAGGTAGTTGGCAATATTCGTATAAGCACCAGTAGCGACAATGGTGATTTTTTCTTGCGATTTAGACACAACTTCATGGATTGCTTCAACGGCTGTTAATTCAATCGGTTTTTTTATTGGTTCGGGAAAATCGTAACCATCCATTCCGGTTTTTCCGTGAACTGAAGATGCATCTTGATAGGGACGTCTTAGTGGTTTGTCAGCCCCGCGAGCCACAGGAATATCAGTGCGGCCGAAAAATTCTAAGATTTTTAACGCATTTGTAGTTGTTCGGTCAACGGTGACGTTGCCAACTACACTGGTAATTAATTCAACTTGTAAATTGGGATTGTTGATAGCAACCGAAATGGCCGCGGCATCGTCAATTCCGGGATCCATATCTAAAATAATTTTTTTCATCTGTACATTAGCCCCGTTAGAATATTATTAACAACTAATATATCAACTTGTGAGGATTAACATGGACAAAAAAATAGTAGTAATCGGAAGCTTAAATATTGATATTGTTTTGAACTTGGCGCGTCTTCCAAGAGAAGGCGAAACTTTAAGTTTGTCGGGCAAGACAATAAACTTCGGAGGTAAAGGAGCTAATCAAGCCGTAGCTGCTAAAAGACAAGGCTCGCATGTGGATTTTATTGGTGCCGTGGGAAAAGACTCCGATGGAGATAGCTTTATCAATTTGTTCGATAAAGAAGGAATTGGTTTTAACTCAATCGAAAGAAAAGTCGATGTCTCAACTGGAAATGCATATATCATGCTAGAAGACGACAGTCACAACACAATCATGGTTTTAGGTGGAGCCAATATGGCTTTAACAGTAGAAGACGTTGAAAAACACAAAGCATTAATTGAGAGCGCCGATGTTGTTGTTGCTCAATTAGAAGTTCCCCAAGCCGCGATTGATTATGGATTTAAAATTGCTCACGAAAATGGTGCGTTGACAATCCTCAACCCTGCTCCCGTAACTAACAAAGTGTTACCAAGCATTTTAAAAAATACCGATTTACTAGTTCCAAACGAAACTGAAGCTGCCGCTTTATTAAACTTAGAACCAACTACTGAAATCGATAAATTAGTCGAACGGATTCCTTTATTTGAACGTCTATTAGGTGTTAAAAATTTCGTGGTGACTTTAGGTGATCAAGGTGCTTTTTATAACGTTAATGGCGACTGGAATTTAGTTAAAGCTTTAAAGGTAGATGCAATCGACACAACCGCTGCTGGTGACACTTTTATCGGAACGATGGCCGCCCATATTCAAAAAGATCTTTCTAATATTGTTGATGTTTTAAAGATGGCTACTGCCGCCAGTTCAATTGTTGTCACTCGCGATGGCGCTATTCCTGCTATTCCTAGAAAAGAAGAAGTGATAGCTGAATATGAGAAAATGTAATTGATGACTACTGTTAACGAACAAAAACAAATAGCAGCAAGTAAAGCTTTGGAATTCATTGAAGATGGGATGACTGTCGGATTGGGAACCGGTTCTACGGCTGCTTTTTTTATTGAACAATTAGCTGACAAAATCGAACTCGAGAACTGGCACATTAGAGGAGTTGCCACTTCTTTTCGTTCCGAAAAATTAGCTCGAGAATTAGGAATTGATGTTGTCAATGTTGATGACGTTAAATACGTTGATGTTACTGTCGATGGAGCTGACGTAGTTGATCCTCAATTCAGCGGTATTAAAGGTGGCGGAGCTGCACTCTTATTTGAAAAAGTCGTTGCTAAAATTTCTAAGAAAAATATTTGGATTGTCGACAACGCTAAATTGCAAAGCCGCCTGCATGATTTCAATTTACCGATTGAAGTCGTTAAATTTGGAAGCCAACATATTTTCAATTTCCTAGAAGATATGGGACTGAACCCCACTTGGCGTTCTTATGGTGACGTTGAAAAAATGACAACCGATTCAAATAACTATATTATCGATGCTCACATTGCTGATTATCCTAACCTAGCCGAATTGGCCAATGAACTGGATCACAAAACTGGTGTAGTTGAACACGGGATTTTTATGGAAATTGCCGATATGTTGGTGATTGGTGACATGGAAGTTAAAGCTAAAAATGAATAGTTTTAAAAAGATACTTCTGTTACTCGCGGCGACTCTATCGGTCGTCGCTTTTTCTTTAGTCGACCAACGGTTTGATTTTCAAAAAATAAATTTGGACCGCGTCGTAAAAAGTTTAATTTCAAAAGATGAAAACCCTACTGTATTGGAAAATGCAAAAAATTTAGTCATCGAGCAAAAAATTCGAAACGCTCTGCCAAAAAATACCCTTTTAAATATGCAGGTTGCCGTTTTTGATAAAAGTCGAAGTAAAACTTTTGTCGCAAGTAATAATAAAAAAGTTACCAGTTACCCAACGGCTAGCATCGTAAAAGTTGCTATTGCGTATCGGACTTTGTCTAAAGAAATAAACCAACCACAAATATTAGCCAACATGCTAATGAACTCAAGCAATGTTGCGGCTACGTCTTTATACTTGTCGAGTCCAAATCTAAATGCCACTTTTAAACAATTGAAAATGACAAATACCTTTAATAATTCAACCTGGGGTCTTACGATGACTACAGCAAATGACCAATTAAAATTATTACAGGCGATTTTCAACCATAAGAATTCGGACTTGACCGAAAAACAAGCTTTGGAAATTCAAACCGACATGAATATTGAAAATGTGGCTAAAGATCAAAATTGGGGTATTTCAAATGTCGCCAATGCACGAAATATTTATCTCAAAAATGGCTGGTTATATCAGGATGAATACGGTTGGATTATTAATTCAATCGGTAGTGTGGAATTAAAAAATGGCCATCAGTATTTGATTGCGATATTAACTAATGGTGGTGCCGGTAAGGGCAATTCAATTGTTCAAATCGAAAAAACTGCAAGTAAAATATTCAAGATTTTAAATTCAAAATGAAAGTAGAATTAGTTTATGAAACCTAGAAAAATGCAACCAAAGAATATTCCGGCTCGTGATGAAAAGAGAGCTTTTAGATTCTATCGAGATTTATTCGACTTCTTGCAAGACGGCGCCGATGTGGAGCGACACTTATTGGTTGATGGAGAAGATATTACTTTCTTTGAATCGCAAGAAATGGTAGATGTTGAAATTTTAGCCAGAGACCATGAAGAAGAAACTCGGAATCATTTGATTAACTACTACATCGACTTCAAAGAAAGTGATGACGTTGATCCAAAAAAAATCCGCTTTAACTTTGCGGATTCCGAAGGAAATAATATTAGTTTGCAAGTGAATCGATGAGGTTCACTTTTTTTAATTGTGCTCGTTTACTTTTGTTAGAATATCGTTCGTTTCAGCAATGGTCAGATTTTCGAATTCCTTCATCTCAGAAAGATCCGTTTTAAGTGCTTCTACAAATTGAGATCTTCTCGTACTAAGACCCATTCCGGACATCGCCGAATTTGCAACAAAACCTGCCATTACCGAATGAAACAAATCATGTCCGTTTTGACTTAAAACTGCAAAATAATGATAATGTGTCTCATCTACCCACCTGCGTGAAAGAGTCAGTTTTATTGAATCATAGT
>JAISIV010000042.1 GCA_031261865.1 Lactobacillaceae bacterium
CATTTTTAAAAAATAAAAATTAAGAAGGATTAATCTAATGGCTTTTGATAAAGATTCAATCATCGCTTCATTGAAGGAAGCAACCATTTTGGATTTGGCTGACCTTGTTTCAGCTATCGAAGAAGAATTCGGCGTTTCAGCAGCAGCTCCTGTAGCAGCAGCTGGTGCTGGTGCCGGCGATGCAGCCGCAGCAAAAGACTCATTCGATGTTGAATTGACTTCTGCTGGTGCAGCAAAGATTGGTGTAATTAAGGTTGTCCGTGAAGTTACTGGACTTGGCCTTAAGGAAGCTAAGGATCTTGTTGATGGTGCACCTTCTCTTGTTAAAGAAGGTGTATCTCAAGCAGATGCTGACGAATTAAAGGCAAAGCTTGAAGAAGCTGGTGCCGTTGTAACTCTTAAGTAATTAATCGTTACCGCACTGAAGACTTGCATTTTGTAAGTCTTTTTTTTGTGCAGTTTTTAGGTCTGATAAAATTTTTATATGAATATTTTTGAAATCACAGCTCCTGTGGCTGGTATTGTAAATAAAATTGTCATCAAAAAAGACCAACAAGTTTTAGCTGGTGATGTAGCGATGATCCTAGAAGTTATGAAAATGGAAAACGAATTATTGACTGAAAAATCAGGAACCGTTTCTGAAATTTCAGTTGAAGAAGGTGCCATGGTGGCAGCTGGGCAAGTTCTAGCAAAAATTCAAATCAATGAGTAACGACGGAGAGCAGTATTTCACGTCAAGTCCGACAAGTCCACATGACTACCAAAATATCGAATACCAAATTAAGGGCAAGAAATTCCAATTCGTGAGTGATAGTGGTGTCTTTTCTCGATCGAGAGTTGATTACGGGACAAATGTCCTTTTAAATACCTATTTAGACACTGATATTCTAGCCGAAAAAATTCTTGATTTAGGAACTGGATATGGTGTCGTGGGGACAGTTATTAATCGTTTAACTGATGCTCAAGTAGATATGGTTGATGTTAATCAACGGGCAATTGACTTAGCAAATAAGAATCTTGTCAATAACAACGCTAAGGGAAACGCCTATTTGTCCAACATCTATGAGAACACTAGTGATGATTATGATGTAATTCTTGTTAATCCGCCAATACGCGCTGGTAAAGATGTAGTGACAACTATGTTAGTTGAATCGATTCAACACTTGAAAGTTGGCGGACAAATTTTTGTTGTCATCCAAAAAAAGCAAGGGGAACCCTCTGCTCGAAAAAATCTTGAAAAAACTTTTGGTAATGTTGATATTTTGCAAAGAGACAAAGGTTATTACATTCTAAGGTCGATTAAAAATGGATGAATTGACTGAAGAAGAAATTAATAACTTTATGGGTATGGCCTTAGAGGAAGCTGAACTAGCTAAAGCTTCGGGTGAAGTCCCAATTGGAGCGGTTCTTGTTGATGAAAATGGTCAAGTAGTTGCTCGTTCTCATAACATGCGAGAAGAAGAAAATAGAGCCGCTTCTCATGCTGAAATGAATGTCATTGAATTGGCTAATAAAAAATTGAATTCATGGCGGTTATTAAATACTCGGCTGTTTGTAACCGTTGAGCCTTGCTTAATGTGTTCAGGAGCTATTATTCAATCACGAATTCCGGAAGTTTACTATGGTTCTCCAGATTCTAAATTTGGGGCTGTGGAATCTTTGTATCAAACGCTAACTGATCCAAGATCAAATCATCGAGTGACGGTTCATGGCCATATACGTGAGGACGAGTCAGCTGAAATAATGCAAAGTTTTTTTCAGACAATCCGCGACAAAAGAAAATAGAAAATCGTGTAAAATATAAGGGCAGGCAATTGTTTGCTAACGAACCAGGTCAGGTCAGAAATGAAGCAGCCTTAAGTTTTCTAAATGATGTGCTTGCGTACATATGAAGCGGGAAACCGCTTTTTTATTACTCTAAAACCATGTATAAAGCCCTTTACAGACAATATCGACCAAAAACATTTGATGATTTAGTTGGCCAAGAAGCAATTGCGACTACCTTAAAAAATGCCATTGATCAAAATAAAGTAGCCCACGCTTATTTGTTTGCTGGCCCTCGTGGAACCGGTAAAACTTCGGTTGCGAAAATTTTTGCTCGTGCTATTAACGATGTCCAAGTAGATGATGCCGAACAAGAGTTTGCTGACATTATTGAAATTGATGCCGCTTCAAATAACGGAGTTGACGACACTAGAAAATTAATTGAATCTGCAAATTACGCGCCGATTGAATTACCATTCAAGGTTTATATTATCGACGAGGTTCATATGATGTCGACTTCAGCATTTAATGCTTTGCTTAAAACCATTGAAGAACCGCCAGCTCAAGTAAAATTTATTTTAGCGACAACTGACCCGCAAAAAATTCCAGCGACAATTCTAAGTCGTGTCCAACGATTTGACTTCAAGCGTATCCCACAAGAGCAAATCGTTCAACGAATGAAATTTGTTTTAGAAGATATTGGTGCTACCTATCAAGACGATGCTTTGGAAACGATTGCCAAAATTGCTGAAGGCGGAATGCGCGATGCTTTGTCTATTCTTGACCAGGTATATTCAATTTCAACCGATAACAATGTTACAAATGATGTAGTTCTTGAAATTACAGGAAGAACTAACGCCTCGACTCAAGCTGATATTTTAGTTAATGCCGTAAATGGACAAACATCAAAAGCTCTGGAACTGCTAAGTCACGAATTAAATGATGGAAAAGATTCAAGAGCTTTGCTAAATGACTTAGTTGGTTTAATCAAAGATGCGATGCTTTACGGAGTAGACCAGTCACTGATTGCGAATAATTTGGATGCAGTAAAAATTGTCGCTGAGAACGTAGACGTCTTAAATTTGTCTACAGCAGTGACTAAAATTTCGGATACTTTAGATGCGATGCGTGGATCAGATAATCCAGATACTTTTGCTGAAATATTGATGATTAATCTGGCTAATAGTTCTGATAAAGATATCCAAGTTCAAACAGTACCGAAAAATCCAGGAGTTCAACCGCAAGTTCAGCAAATTCAATATAGTGAAATTAAGCCTGCTGTGCAAGAAGTCACTCCGGTTGCTTCACAAATGAGTCAAGGGGAAGAACATGCTCAAATTGAGTCACCGATGGTCATCGAAGAAGAAACTGATCTTCAAGTACAACCGGCGCCAGAAGAAGTACAAAATGGGGCCGATTCTCCAATAGAAACCACGACTCAGGTTCAAGAGCAAGTCGTTGAGACCGCAACTCCTCAGATTACGGCTAACTACGAATTCACTACCGCTTTTGATGGTGCGGAAAAAATTGTTGAATTACTGTCGAAGGCCGATAAAGAAGAACTCATTTCTGCTAAAGAAGCCTTTGAGGAAATCAAGGAAAGTGCGACAGATAATTATTCAGATTTAGTGACATCAGCTAGAATCGTTGCTGCAAATCCTGAATATCTAACAGTTAGTTTTGAACTCCCACAATTTCTAAATCTCGCTACTAAAGATCCTCAATTTGTAAATCAAATCGGAGATGACTTCCTAGAAGTAATGGGGTCGCAATATAAATTTATTCTTGTTGAAGATACGCAATGGGAAGAAATTAAAAAAGCCTTCGTTGATCGTAAAAAAGGAATTGATCACCCGCTCAATTTTAGTAAGCAAGTTCCAGTTAATCAGCCTACGAATCCATCTAGTGAAGATGAGTTCGTACAAGAAGCAAAAGCCATGTTTGGCGACATAGTAAAGGTAAAAAATAGTTAATGCAATATCCAAAAGAAATCGGACAATTAATTGAATCTTTTTCAAAACTTCCAGGAATTGGAAACAAGACGGCCACTCGTTTGGCTTTTTTTGTTTTGAATATGGACAATAATGACGTTAAAGAATTTTCTTCGGCACTTACCAAGTCTAAAGAAGATGTCACTTTCTGTTCAATCTGTGGCAATATCACTTCTCGTGACATGAATCCTTGTGCGATTTGTTCAGATTCAAGTCGTGACCAAACTACAATTTTTGTTGTTGAAGATTCACAGGCTGTTATGGCGATTGAAAATACCAATGACTATCATGGTTTGTATCATGTTTTGAACGGTGTTATTAATCCTATGCAAGGGATTGGTCCAAATGATATTAATATGGCAAGCCTTTTGAGTCGTCTTAAGAACCATCCGGAAGTCGATGAAGTAATTGCTGGCCTAGATGCTACTCCTGAAGGGGAGGCAACTTCGATGTATATGGCTCGTTTAATTAAGCCATCTGGAATTAAAATGACTACCTTGGCTCGTGGACTTTCAATGGGTGCCAACTTAGATTACGCCGATTCCATTACGCTCAGTCGCGCTGTCAGTGGAAGAATTGAACTATGATTTTTGGTCGTAAAAAACAAAGTCTTGAAGTGTATAGTAGGACAAATATTTTAACGGCCCTCGATAAATTACAAAGAGATTATCAATTAGCTCGAGAAAACGAACGAAATTTAATCAACGCCAATGTTGATTTAAGACAACTAAGATCTAAGACAGCCGTCATGCGCAACAAGTATTCTTATCTAATTAAAATGACGAAGGAATTTCAGAATGAAAAATAGTTTCTTTATGTCCATCGAAGGTCCAGATGGGGCAGGAAAAACCACTTTAATCAATCTTCTACTACCTCATCTAGAAGAAAAGCTAGGCGATGATTTAGTAAGCACCAGAGAACCGGGTGGTGTAAGGATTTCTGAAAAAATCAGAGACCTAGTCTTAGGAGTTGAATATCCTGAAATGGATGGACGTACTGAAGCGCTTTTGTTTGCGGCCGCAAGGTCTCAACACTTAGTTGAAGTAATTTTGCCGGCTTTAAAAGAAAATAAATTCGTCTTGTCGGATCGTTTTGTTGACTCTTCAATTGCTTACCAAGGAGCGGGTCGTGAACTTGGTGTTAAAGAAGTTGCCGACATAAACAAATTTGCCACCCGTAATATTGAACCTGACTTCACGATTTATCTTGATATTCCTTCAGAAATCGGTATTCAAAGAATCATGGCAAACCGAACTGATGAAGTTAATCGTTTAGATAAAGACGCACTTAATTTCCATATAAAAGTACGTAGCGCCTACCTTAAATTAGCCGAAGATAATCCTACTAGAATATTCACACTTGATGCAACAAAAACTCCTGAAGTTTTAACTCAAGAAGCCTTAGAATTGATTAATAAGCAACTAGAAAAAGGAGACTATCTATGAAGCTCATTACTGCAATCGTTCAAGAAAAAGATGCTAACCCGGTGGCTAACGCATTAGTAGAAAATGACATTCGAGCAACTCGCTTGAATACTGCGGGAGGTTTTTTACGTTCGGGGAATGCAACATTTATCATCGCAACCGAGGACAATAATGTCGACAACACAATTCAAATTATTTCGGACAATTCTAAGAAACGGACAGAATTTGTTACTCCACCAGTGGCCTTAAACATGGCTACTGAATTGACTGAACCACTCGAAGTTACGGTTGGTGGGGCTACAATTATCGTTCAAGATATTGAACGATTCGAACAAATCTAAAATGGCTCAAAACCAAGAACAAATTTTAAATAACTTTAAGCAACAAAAAAGAAATGGTAAGCTCAGTCAGGCTTACCTTTTTATTGACGCAAAAAACGATCAACAAGCTCTCATTAAAAAGATTGTCGATATATTGTCGGATAATCAAGATACATCAGAAGACTATTACAATGTCTTTAATCTCGAAGTAGAAGAGGGGAAGAAAATAATTTCCGTCGATCAAGTCAGAAACTTGATGGAAGAATTTCAGAATAAAACTAAAGTCGTAAAAATCGCCATCATTCACGAAGCTGAAAAGTTGAATCCTTCTAGCTCCAATGCCTTATTGAAATTCATTGAGACTCCAGATGAAAACCAAATCATAATTTTTATCGCAAAAAGTGAGAGTAGTGTTTTGTCGACAATCCGCTCGAGAACTCAAATTGTTGTATTGCCATCTACATCTAAAGAAGAATTACAAGCTTCTTTAGTTAATGATGGAGTATCTGTTGAAGAAGCTGAATTGTTATCAAAAGTCGTTTCCGACCTAGACGCCGCTAAAGAATTACAAGTTGACGGCTGGTTCTTTAATTTGAAAAACGCGCTTACCCATTTTAGTAATTTACTTAGTTCTAAAAGTTATAGTGCTTTTTATGAAGTTGAAAAATCCTTAGTGCCGTTATTTGATAACACTCGTGCATATGTCATCAATCAAGTTTTTGTTGAAATTTTGAAAGATAATTTAATTGTCAATACTCCTATTCTGGATATCACTTTACGAGAACTCAAAAAGATAAATTTCAATGTCCCTCTACAAGTAATTTACGAAAGTATTGCTCTAAAAGGAGCCAGCCATGATTGAACAACAAAGTTTTAGTTCCGACAATGCCAAACTATATTTGGTACCGACACCAATTGGGAATATTTCCGATATTTCTCCTCGAGCTATTGAAATTTTAGGGGATGTTGACTTAATTGCGGCCGAGGATACGAGACATTCGGGATTATTGTTGAGCCGTTTAGGTATAAAAACGCAATTGACTTCCCTACATGAGCATAACTATGCTTCTAAAGTGCCGCAGTTAATTGAAGATTTAAAATCTGGTTTGTCAGTCGCACAAATCTCAGACGCTGGTACTCCTTCTATTTCTGATCCGGGACATGAGCTAGTAGTAGCTGCCATTGAAAACGATATTGACGTTGTCTCGATTCCGGGACCTATGGCTGGAATCACGGCCTTAATTGCTAGTGGATTAACCGTCCAACCATTCAGTTTTATTGGTTTTTTGTCACGAAAGAAAAACGAGCAACTAAGACAATTCGAAACATTTCAACTGCTGCCTCAGACCTATATATTCTATGAATCGCCACAAAGAATTATCGACACTTTAAAAAATGTCAAAGAGTTTTTTGGAAATAAAATCAGAGTAGTGGCAGCTAGAGAACTAACTAAAAAATTTGAAAGCTATGTACGTGGCAGTGTTACCGAATTATTAGATTTCTTTTTAGAATATGAACCTCGCGGCGAGTTTGTTTTGATGATTGAGGTTCCAAAAAAAGAAGTTGAAATAATTGATGACGTGAGGGCAATCGAACTAGTTTCTGATTTAGTTGAAGACGGATTAAAAGCTACTCAAGCCATCAAAAAGGTTTCAAAAGAATTTAACTTGGACCGTAATCGTCTTTACGATTTATATAATAAAAACAATG
>JAISIV010000089.1 GCA_031261865.1 Lactobacillaceae bacterium
GTCATCATTCTGATTTCTTGCCTGGCAGTAGACAAACGTTCATTTATCACTGAATCATCTTCAGTCCCGCGGAGAATCAAACGGTTTTTCAATTGATCTAAATCGGGTGGCAATAGGAAAATAAAAATAGCATCAGGAACTTTAGCTCTAACTTGCATAGCTCCGTTAACTTCAATTTCGACAAAAACATCTTTCCCTAAATCACGTTGTTCTTCGATCCATTTTTTTGGAGTTCCATAGAAATTGTCAACATACTGGGCATATTCCAACAATTCCCCATTTTCAATCATGGATTCAAAACTTTTTTTATCAGTAAAAAAGTAATCGACACCATCAACTTCTTTTTGACGAGGCTGACGAGTGGTGGCCGAAATCGAATAAATTAAATTATCCGAATGCCTTTTAAATAGGGCTTTACGGACTGTACCTTTGCCGACTCCAGAAGGTCCGGAAAGAATAAATAAGTTTCCACGTTGTTTCATTTGTCTAGTCTATCATCAATTTAATACTTTTTTAAGAATTATTGGAGGCGCATAACGGCGGCGTTTGTGGACCATTTTGGACATTTTTTGAACTGTAAGGCGAAATTTTGTTTGCATATGCGAACAAGTGTTCGTATTATTAGTTGCATAGAGGAAAAACAAATGCAAAATTCAATTCCAAGACAAAAAATTTTAACCAAAAAAGTAGACAATATAAAGATAGAAAAAATAAAAGCAAAATTACATAATTTTTTCGCCGTTAAGTACGAACAACAAATGGATGCCGAAGAAATCATCGACCGTTTGAATATTGCTCTTAGTTTTGGAAAAACAATTACTATTCAAACCAGAGTTAATGAATATTCAGATAATGTCGTTGATCGTACTGGTAAATTAATTCAAAATACGGACGGTAACCTTTTTATTCAAGAAAATGATACCTTGATAAAGATTTCGCCTGCTCTAATTCAATACGTCTACTAATTGCATATATCAAAAATTCCCCAGTTCATCTTTATGAGCCGGGGAATTTTAGTTATTTCAATAATTCTTTTGCATTTTGGATTGAAGATTCAGTAATCTCAGAACCAGACAAAAGCGAAGCAACAGCATTAACTCGCTCTTCTTGTGTGAGAAGTCTGGCCTTAGAGAATGTTTGATTGTTTTCGACAGTTTTAGTGATTTCGTATTGATACTGAGCACTTGCCGCAACTTGTGGTAAGTGAGTAATTGAAAGAATCTGCGTTTTTTGTGCCAGTTTACGCATTTTTTCAGCAATCGCACTTGCCGCTCTTCCTGAAACTCCTGTATCAATTTCATCGAAAACCAGAGTAGAGACTGGAAGCACATCCGAAAAGACAGCGGTAGTGGCCAACAATACACGAGAAATTTCACCGCCAGATGCAACTTGATTTAGGAGTGCTAAATCCTGACCAGGATTGGTGGAAATATAGAATTGTACTTCGTCGAAACCGTTCTCAGTTAGTTGTTTAGTTTTCTCAACTCTAATTTCGAATCTGGCATGTTCTAATAACAAATCCTTAAGATTACTTTCGACTTGTTGGGACAATTCAATGGCAACTTGACTCCTAATTTCGTGGAGTTGCTCTGCTAATTCTAATAACTCAGAACGCATGGCTTGGAATTTAACTTTATTTTCTTCTACTAATTGGTCGTGATTCTCAAATTGGTTGATTTCTTCAGCCAATTTTTCTCGAACACCAATCAATTCATTGCCAGAAACGCGATATTTCCGTTCGAGTTCTCTTAGAACTCCTAATCTGGTTTCTATCAAATTGAATCTTTCTTCATCGAAATCGAGCGAATTTAGACGATTTTGTACTTCCAAATTCAAATCAGCAACTGAATCTGCAGCAAGTTTAGACAATTCGATCAATTTTGAATCTTCTAGGTCTGAAATCAGCCCATTAGCACTTTGAATATCAGAAGAAATCCCTTCATCTCCAATCAACGCCAAAATTTCGCCAAGCGAACGACCGGCTTTTTCATTTTTTCGAAGTTCTTTTTCTTCGGCCTCTAAATCTGAAATCTCATTTTCGGACAGATTAGCGTTTTCTAATTCGGCAAATTGATACTTAACAAGCTCGATTCTTTCAGGACTAAAATTCTCACTTTTTCCATCATCAAGAATGATTTTTCTAAGTTTTGAGTATTCAGGAAATGAAGCATGGTATTTGTCCAAAACTGACTCGGTTTTTTTGGCCGCATAATTCTCAAGAAGCTGAAATTGAGTTTTTTCGTTCAATAAATCTTGATTATCGAATTGAGCCGAGATTTTGACCAGCGTATCACCTAAAGCACTTAATTCTTTAAGAGTCGATAATTCACCGTCAATTTTGATCGAATTCCGTCCATTCCTGGTCAAAGTTCGTGAAATTAAAATTTGACGACCTTCATGATTGAAAACACCAGAAATAACCGCATTGTCTTCGCCGTTGCGAATAAAACTTTCATTACCTCGGTTCCCTAATAAAAGACCCAGAGCATCGATAATGATTGATTTACCAGCTCCAGTTTCACCTGTAAGGACGCTAAAACCTTCAAAAAAATCTAATTCATTTTCTTGAATGGTTGCAAAATTTTTAATTAAGAGTTTTTCTATCATCTACTATATTTATACGTTTTTTTAACCGTTTCAGCCACTTTTAATTCAGAATTAGAAGCATTTTTTGTAAACAGCCCCAAAAATTCATTATTTCCGTCTCCGCCTGTTATCGGAGAGACGCCAAAGTCGTTTAAATAAAATCCATTGGCACTAATTGAAGTTATAAGTTGCTCGATAGTTTGAGCAACTAATTTCCCGTCTTTTACAACCCCGTTTTTGATTCGGATATTGCCAACCTCAAACTGCGGTTTTATTAGAGCAACTACAGTTGCAATGTCATCAAAATTAGCCAAAGTATTAAAAATGTGACTGAGGGAAATAAATGAGACGTCCGTGACAGCAACCGTGGGAGTTGGATCCATGAAGTCGCCAGCTTCCCCATTTTTGAAGTTATAACCCTCAATGTTTTTTGTACGAGGGTCTTGAGCGATTTTTTGGTTCAATTGATCATGTCCAACATCAACGGCGTATACAAACTTCGCCCCAGCTTCTAAAGCTACTTGAGTAAACCCACCAGTTGAAGCACCAATATCTAATACGACTTGATCTTTCAAGTCAACATCGAACTTTTCCAGAGCGGAAAGTAATTTATATGCTCCGCGAGAAACATAATGCTCGACTTTTTCGATTTTGATTTCAGATGCATCGTCGACGTCAGTGCTCGGTTTTAAAATTATCTGACCATCAACAATAACGTTACCCGACTTGATGGTTTTTTGAGCAAGCGTTCTTGAATCAAACAAGTTTTTATCTACTAGTAGTTGATCTAAACGCATTAAATCAACTCCAATAAATCGTTCCAAGGCTTAACATCCGACACTAAATCAGTAATTGCATCGAGAGCAATTTTCTTATGTTCTTGAATTAAATTCTCAATTCCGTCAGAAGTCTTGAACTTCAAAGAAGTATTTTTGGGTTGATCACTGGTTTGAGTGGCATCATCCAAATCATCTCTTAATTGAAAGGCGATTCCAAAATTACCACCAAAAACATTCATAGCTCTTAACTGTTCTTGGTTTCCACCGGCCAAAACAACACCAGCAGTTGCCGAATACATCATCAAAGCACCTGTTTTCATCAAAAACATAAATTCTAGATCGTCAATATTATTAATCTTGTCAGTAGAGAAAAGATCATACTGTTGCCCTCTAATCATATTTTCAGGACCAGATGCTTGAGCCAAGTTGTAAACTAGTTTAACTTTATAGATATCTGGAACGTTCAAATTAGCAATAATTTTAAAAGCAAAGGTTTGTAAACCGTCACCAACAAGAACTGCATTCCCTGGTCCGAATTTCTTCCAAGAAGTTTCTTGGCCTCGACGAAGCTCATCTCCATCCATTTCAGGCAGATCATCATGAACTAAAGAATAGGAATGAATATATTCAACAGGAATGCTTGCGTCGATAATATCTTGATTGATTTTATTTTTGGAAAATTCTTGATAGCTCAACAAAGTCAATAGAGGACGAATTCTTTTTCCGGGACTAAGTAAAGAATATTTCATCATCAAAAAAATATCATCTTCATACTCCTCTAACGACTTTTCTAAAGCAGCATTAATCTGAGGCTTATAAGTTTGCGCAAAATCTTTAAAATTCATCAACCAATTTCCTGATTATCCCTTAATTCTTGCATTTGTTTATCAATTTCAACTTGTACTTGATCCAAATAATTTTTCAGAACTTTGGTTTGTTCCGAACTGGTTTGAAATAACTTCACTGACTGGTCGAGAGTTAAGTTTCCTTGTTCAAGTTTGAGAACGTTTTGTTCTAATTCGTGAAGTGATTTTTCAAAATCAAAATTTTCATTCATCTATCTTTTCCACCTTTGCAGATATGGTTCCGTTTAAAATCTGAACTTCAATATCATCGTCTTTTTTAAAGTCATTAATATCACTAGAAATCCTATCATTAACTTTAACTACAGCATATCCTCTCTCTAACACTTTCATTGGATCAATTGCTTGTAGCTGTTTTTGAATTAATTCGATTTTATTTAGGTTAGTTGACAACAAATTTTCAATTAATCGGTCTTCTCTTTGATGTAACTTGCCCAAATTGTTTTGTTCGTTTTGAATTCTTAGTTTCAATCTGGTTCCAATGACTTCCGTGCTCAAATTTTCCATTCGCCTATTTTGATTTGAAACTATGACATTAATTGCATTAGTTAGACGACCACTCAAATTTTTAAACCGAGCTTTCAGGCCTTGAAAATCAGGAGTTACGATTTCAGCTGCTGCTGTCGGAGTATCGGCCGATCTGTCTGAAACTAAATCTACCAAAGTCCTATCAATTTGATGGCCAATAGAAGTAACAATCGGTTTCGAAAAAGCAAAAACAAACCTAACCAAGCGCTCATCATTAAATACTAATAAGTCAGTTTTAGATCCACCTCCACGAGCCAAAACAACAACATCAGCATCTGATTGTTCTGCTTGATCTAGCGCCATAATCATTTCGTCAACGGCATTATCCCCTTGAACGCTTGCAGGAAAAAGTTGAACTTGCGAATACGGAAACCGTCTTTTAACAGTTTGTTCAATATCGTGAACAACCGCCCCAGTTGGACTAGTGATTACGGCAATTTTATTAGAAATATTGGGAATCGGTTTTTTATGTTCCGGTAAAAACAAGCCTTCTTTCAAAAG
>JAISIV010000128.1 GCA_031261865.1 Lactobacillaceae bacterium
CTTGGCATGAGTTTGACAACCGGCTTCATGGGCTTCATCGGGATGGTTATCTTCTACATTATTTTTTCACTCGGTCGTGTCATGGCCTTTGGTGCCACAAACACAACAGCCGTGGACCACTTGCCAAAAGAAGAAAAATCAGACGCCCTTGCCATGCTTCAAACCTCACAACAGTTTGCCGGTGCTTTAGGAACAGCCCTTGTTGCCCTACTCGCTTCATCCGCACCAGATGTCAAAGTAGGCATGAACTGGACCTTCCTCCTGTTCCTTGGCTTTGCTGTCTTGGCTTATGTGCTATTCGCCTTGATGTTTAAGACTAAAGAGTATCAAGACTAATTTATAAATCAAAAAACGTCGCTCCCTGATAATAAGGGGGCGACCCGTTTTTCGTTGGTGTTTTTTATAAAAATGAACCTGAGGCATTTCTGGCTCAGGTTCGAACTAACAGAAATCTTGTTTCTGTTCCCAAGGTCATTTTATCAAATTAGTGAGCCACATCTCAAGAGATTTATATATGAATTGTAATGAAATTTGTGAATAATTAATCTACCTCTCAAATCCTGTATATTATCTAGGACGAAGTTTATTGACTCGAGTGACACGTTGCGTTGATTTGATATATCGTTCTAACTTAGGGTCAATTGAACCAGCAACTCGATATAAGCTTTTCATCACATTGGTTGTGAACTTAGCTTGAAGTAAAGGTTCAGCATGTGCAACTCGATTTCTTGCAATGTGAAGACGCTTAACATCGGTGGTCAGTTGCTTTTGAGAGTAGTCTTTTAACGAGAATGCAGTGTTTAGTCCTTGTTCCCAAAGTAATATTTTACGATGATCTTCTCTACTTGGGAAAATGTATCGCCAGGTCCCAAAGGTTAATTGTGCCACGATGTCATCATGCGTAATAAGTTCAGGTTTTACATTGAGATGATTTTTAACTTTGCTAATTGTGAAGGTAGGGATGATGCTACTTATCAATGAGTTGGGATCTTTTGTCCAGTCAGATGAGTGCAATGTACCATCTGTATCAGGAAATGTTTGATTTATTAGCTTCAGAGAATTATCCATTGTGTTACGTAATGGTATCTCAATCAATACTAAACTCTCGTATAAAGCGGAAGATATATCGATGTTCCATTGATAAAGTCTTTGTGCGTGATGTTCATTTGATGCTAGTTTTCGATAGGTTGACATTCTTGGTTTGGAAAACAATTTATCATAATCCATTGGAAATTCCTCGAAAATAAAAAATGAGCTTGAGGCATTTCTGGCTCAAACTCGTACTGACAGGAATCTTGTTCCTGTTTTCACGATTATTTTAACATATCAACTCAATTCTGTAAATAAGAAATATTATCGTTTTTGCATGATAATAATTGAAAATGTTATGGCCGAATTCGCTAATTTGTATCTTTAAGCCATAGTACCAAAAGACCCAGCCGCATCTCAAGACACTTATATATTAATCGAAAAAAATTTAAGTAAATCCTACACACGTATCATGTACTTAAATTGTTCATCGCATAAATTCCGAATAAACCCAAACTAGTTGTAGACCAAGATTCTCATCCCAACTTCGCCAATATACATTGATGCAGTTTATCAGCAAATATTCGAATGATTCCCGGTATAATAGTATGTAAGCGTTTTATTTATTTATGAGGCAAGGGAGAGCTATGAATAAGACAATAACACTTAATGACATCAAGTCAATCTGTGATGATTTACTTGCGCATCCATTTGATTATTCTACGAGCGAGCAACACGATAAAGCAGTCTATATGCAACAGTTGATCTCAAAACTGAAGCCACTTGATAAAGACCGTGCTCGAACAATAATAAACAATACTTTTGATTATCTAGATGAGTTGCCGACGTCAGCAGAGTATAAAATGGAACATACGCCGTCACGCATCGCTCCACTAACACGACCTAAAACATCTGAAGGACCAAGTAATGAACAGCATAGAAGCTTAGGTGCTCGGAAACAATTTCAGCGTGTTCAGAATAAAGTCACGACGTCCAAAATTCAGACGAAAAAGCAGGAAACGTATCAATCAAAAACTTCGCAAGCTAACCCAATGGGAGCCACTGCAAAACAATTACATCCATCGGATAAACTTAATCGCGTATTAGATAAAAAGATACATGATCATTTTACGTCCTTGACGAGTAAGAAAAATCGATTAACAGAAGATGAACAATTGACAAATTTAGTTGGGCTCATCGTGGCAATTAGCGCTCAACATAAAATTGATCAGACGAAGCTATTTGAACTTGTAAATGGGACATCCACATGCGCTAATGCAGAAGAAAAAGTCCAAAAAGATCGCTCATTGGTAGAAACAGCTCATCGAATTAAGCGCCAGCAATCTTTAGCACATGGCTGTGATAAAACAAATATCCAACAGGCTGAATTTTGTAATTCAAGTGAACAAGTCATGTTTGGAATGCGACGTAAATTACAGTGGCATGCACCAGCAGAATTTGATGGCGTCGTATCATTTGAATCATCTGATGAGTCAGTTGTCATTATTAACCATTCAGGTTATATCGTGACAACAGGACATGGCAAAGCAACCGTTTCGATGTTTGTCAACGGACTAGAAACGAATACCTTAGTCATCGAAAGTAAGTGAACTATCCAAAAATGAATTATAAAGAGCGCTGAAAGGCGTTCTTTTTGGGTAGAACAGACCACCTATGTAGTATATAAATTGCTCAATATCATCTTTATGAGTAAAATAAAGATATATGTAAACTGAATTTTTAATATTCGAAAAAGACAGCAAAGATGACGAAGCTAAACAAGAAAGGGTAAACCATGATTCTGTTACCAACAAAAGCTGAAGCACGTGTCGATGGAAGTTTTAAAACTACGCCGAAGACGATTATGGTATATGAGAAGAGCGATGATACGCTAATCAACCCAAGTGAACTATTGAAAGTCATTGATGGGATGTTTGAAGATCACGAGCAATTTGGTATTCAATTAATAAAACTAGATGGAAGTAAGGAATATTTGTTACCAAGAGGTGCACGATTCACAGGGGCGACACTTGAAAGTGACGGCACACTTCGAATCGTTTATATCGATGCCACCACTGTCAATCGGATGAACAATGGTTGGAACTATTAGGAGGACGCAGCGTATGGATTTAATTGAAGGCCCGATTGACGGCATGTTAGTAGAAGACTATGCGAAGCTTCGAGAGAAGGCTGAATGCTATAAACAGCTCGACCTATCAGGTAATTTTACGTTAACCTATACATCTTTTTCGATGATTGGTGGCGGCACCTACAAACTAACGATTTCAGGTAATAAAGCAAGTATCGAATACACAGAAGAAGAAAGTCAACTCCGACTTCGTGAGGGCCTCGAGAAAATAAACATTACTTTCGATGACACCATTCCAGAAGATACATGGTCAGAACGTCGACCATTTGTTGAGATTATCAGGGAAACACTTTTGAAAGAGTTAGCGGTCTACACAGATGAAAATGCTCTTCGCGATAGTTTTTTTATGATTTCGAATGTCATCTCAGACCCACCAGTTAATTCAGGCATCACTATCATTGACGCGAAAGGAAATAAGCTTCAGGACGGTTTTGATAAAACTTACTATGATGCGCACATCAAGACCAAGCCAAGAGAAGAAATCTTCGATAATAATTATCCAGAAGACTTCGAGTTTGAGTCGTCAATTGATTTAGATGATTTCTTTTCTTGGCTCACGCACTTACCAAAATTTGATCCTGACTATCACTACCGCGTGATGTACTTGCTGACAGAAGGCAATGAACTTGCCATCTACACCGTTGAACAGGAATACGATGAGATTGATAAAATCCCGGCATACGCTCAACTCTATTTTGAAGATATCGGTATCCTGACAAGACTTGTAGGAGTTAAGAAATATTCAGAGGTTCCTGAACTAGACAGGCAGCTGAAAGACTTGAGCAGTGATCAGTTCACAATCATCCCTCGAAATGTCAACGTCGCCCAACGGTCTTCAAACCTCCATCCTACCCTTTTTGAAAATGCAATCATCGACAACTATCTTGCAACACACGACAAGACTTATCGCCCAGCTATCAATGGTCTACTCTTCATCGATTCCGAGCCAGAAGAAGCCTTAGTTCAACGTCTTCAAGATTACGATTTTGCGGCTAAGAATAACGGACGTAATGCGCGTGAACGTGATGCAAACTTCATCTATTTGGAATTAAGTCTTTATGCCTTACGCCACACTTATCGAGGTGGAGAAGTTTTTAAACGAAAAAGCTTTAACTATGCGGTTCAAAAAATCATGAGTAACATGTCACGAAACTTGCCAATGAGAAACGAGAGGTCGAAGACGAAGATTATCAAGTGATGGTACAAGCGATTTTAGAATACTATCCAAATGAGTATTACATCGTTAAGGATTTTGTTGAAGAATAGAGACTAATGAATAGTAACGGATTCAAATGGGACTATGTTGCTACCCGAAAACAGTACTGTTGTTACACGCATTTCATTTTGAAAAGAGTCGAGGAAATAAACGAATGAAAGTTACCGCAAAGCTAAAAAGAACTAATGAATTATTGAGTAAGTATGGATATGATTTCAATCTGGATGAGGCAGAGGAAGAGGAATATACTAGTATTTACCATGAAAATGCATCTTCACGAGATGGAAGAGGTGCACAACTTATATTAACGGAACAAGGAGAACTTGGCTTAGCTTATGACGATGATGATTATGAGTATTTCGAAGTTTTTATAAAAAATCCAGGTAGAGCTTCTGTTGCTAATATGATGTGGCATTTTATGTCAAAACTTGAATGGGAAAGAAATGCTGAGCGTGAGATCTACAGTGTTATTGAACAATTTGTTGGTCTCCCAGTGGAAAACGCCCTACTATTCCTCGCTGATTCCAAAAACACAAATTATCCACGTGTTAGTGATGGTTCAAATTACATAAAACCGCGTTGGATGGGAAGTGGTGAGTCGTCGTTTACTGATGATGAGATTAATTTTGTTGTAGATTATAAAGAACCGATGACCCTGTGTGAACACTGGCGGAAAGAATTTCCTGAAAATCGGTATATCCTAAAAGGAATAATTTCGGTGTACTATGTTCTGGATTCTCGGTCAATATTAATATTGGATATTCATGATACAAGAAATCCAGAAGACGCGAATAAAGAAATGAAATTTCCTATGTTAGCTAAGACTGATTTTGAAAAATCAGTTTTGGAAAAAGATGGTAATTCTCCCTATGCGTTTGGAAGCTCTGGACTATTTGGAGAAGAATATTACTATTATTACAACCCATTTAAAGATGCCTGTTATAGACTTAATTTGAAGAACAAAGAAACAACATTCATATCATTTGAAAAACTTGAGTATCTACCAACAATCTTCGGAAAGATTTCTAACTATTATGTTAAACAATTTTCAGATTTTGATTATTCAGTTTGGTTTAGAGTGTATAATTCAACATATGATGCTCTACTTTTTGAAAATAAGGATTTCTTTGTTTTATTGGATTCTATTCAAGAGTTGAATCCAAATAAAACGTTGGAAATCCCTATGCTTAATATAGAGTTATCCCAAGAACCTGCTTTTTTGAAGGGTGATTCCTTGGTCGGTGGTGGCAGATTATACGCAATGTGGCGCGAAGTAAACGGTGAGAAATGATGAATCGTTTGCCTGGTCATTATTGATGAACGACACTTGGAATCATAATTCAACATTAAGTATGTGACACAACATAGTTGCGATTAGGTCCAATGATATAATGAGGTTAAGTACATACAATATACGGGTGTATAGAAGGAGTAAATTACCAAGATGAACGAAATTGAATTGATTTCTAGTTTAACAGCAACTAATTCAGATATAACGAAGATAGCAAATAATCTTGGATACATTACAGAGAAAGTAGAAAGCTATCAAGATTCGTTTGATCCCAAGCTAATAAAGAGAATTCCACGTTCAGAAGAATTTGAAGGAGCGTTCGCTTATGCAATTGCTGAGGAAGAGTTGACACTATCAACTCGTGCTAATAGGCTCAAGTCGTTTTTTGATAAAGCAAGCCTCGCAAAAAATGAGAGAGGTGAAACAAGCGCTGATGTCGATTTTATTCTTGTAGTCGGTGTTGAGAGGCTTATTATATTCGATTCTTCAGACTATAGGAGAAGACTAGATTTATCTACTGACAAAATGTCACGTGATAATTCGAAATATCTTGAAAAATACCTGTCACTAAACCGAACAACTATCCAACAAAAATATTCCGAAACACCTTTTGGAGACATAGAACTTGAGTCTGAATTCAAATCTGAGTTATTTAGATTTTCTATCTCTGAAGATAGTACTTTTGCAATTCGTACTAGATATTTGCGTGGTAATATTCTTAGGTATATTCTAACGGATGCTGCGGTGGATAGTATCTTAATGGACATTTTTGCTGATGGAAAAACATTGATAGATAAGAAGGATGAAAAGAATCGAGAGTTATTGGCTTCAATAACAGATACTCTTGTGTTGCGCCAAATGCTAGTTAGAATTTTAGAAGGTAGGTTTGGCTATGAAGAATCAGAAGCCATTGATGCAATAAAAAACGTTGGGCTAGGGAATACACTAGATTCTGCATTGAAAGGAGTTATTCAAATTGATTCTGCAGCAGAGGAAGAATTAGCAACATCGTCCAAAGTTATTCAACTTAGTCTTTTTGATGAATTAGAAGTCATCAATAAGGATGAGGAACAGATAGATGAACTGAGAAATGGCGTTGAAAGTTACGTAGAGTCACATTATGGAGGAGATTTATACGTTGGTGATATTGCAAGTGCAGCGACCAGAATAGAACAGCAAATGACCCCAGAGCTTTGGGGGAAACTGTGGCATTTAACGAGTTCTGAAAACTTTGATTTTGATTTGGCGGATGTGACGCCAAGTACAATCGGCGAGCAATACGAACAAACAATGTCATCTGAATTGGTATTCAATAAGGATAAAAACGACTGGGAATATGAAAAAAGTAATGACGATCAGAAATCTAAAGGTGCATTCTACACGCAATCAAAATTAACTGATTACATTCTTGAAATATCTTTAGGGAAGAAACTTTCTGAAATTAGTGACAAAATTAAGGTTTCTTCGGATACGAAGAAAAAAGATTTGCTCCGTAGTGTATTAAAATTAAAAGTTGCTGATATAACAAGTGGAGGTGGGACTTTTCTAGCTGGAGCAGTAAGATATTTTGGGAAATGGTACACACAAATGGAGGAAATTCCAGATGTGGCGGATATATTACATTCAATCACACATATGAAATCTGCTCTAGAGTTTCAACAGTATGCTGTCAAACACATTATTTACGGGCTTGATATGGATTTGAAAGCTTTGATTGTGTCAAGTTTTGCATTGGATTTAGAATCGCTAGGAGATTCCCCGAGTAAATTGCCAGATTTGTTAGGAAAAACTTTAATTCATCAAAATTCATTAATTGATACGATCCCCGAAAGACAAAAATATGACTGGCTGCTACTAAAAAAAGATGAGATAAAACTATTAGTGTTTGAGCGTGAGAAATTTCTTGATAATCGAGAAAATTCTTTTCTTGAATTACGTGATGAGTTGCAAAGATATTTCTTGGATGTACTTTCCTCTGAAATTGGAATGATTGGTAAGTTAAAACGTACTAGTACCGATAAAATCTCAGTTACTGAGGATCAAGTTAGGAAGGAAATTGAGAGGAAAAAAATCTCAACTCTTATGTTTAATATTCCTGAAGTATTTTTTGATACTGAAGGAAACTATGTAGGAGGGTTTGATATTATTTTTGGTAATCCCCCTTATATTCAACTTCAAAGAGCGGAAGATGATTTAGGATTTTCGGATATTGAAAGAGGGCTTTTTCAGTATAATGGTGGATTTAATGCCTATGAACCGTCAGGAAATGTATATACACTTTTCTTTGAACGAGGATTATCGTTGTTGAAAGATAATGGTTTGATTGCGTTCGTTACTTCAAACACTTATTTACGATCAGCATTTGGACAATCGTTTAGGAACCATATTCTTAATAATTTCAATCCTATATTACTAGTAAATCTTGGTGGTGGAATGTTTAATGCCACAGTTGACACATCGATATTATCAATTCAGAAATCAACGAATGTGAATTGCTTTAAAGCGGTTGATCTCACTAATAGGGGGACTTCTGTGAGTGATAGGCTAACTGAAATAAATGATTATGTTACTCAATATTCGATTAGACAAAACTATCGTAATAAGGAAAGGTGGGCTATATTATCTGGAGCTGAACAATCTATCATTAGCAAAATTGAGGATATTGGTGAACCATTAAAGAATTGGGACGTAAGAATAAATTATGGAATTAAAACGGGGTTAAATGATGCATTTATCATTTCAGAAGACACAAGAAGTCGACTTGTTGAAGTCGATGCTAAATCTGATGACATAATAAGACCGATTTTACGTGGTAAAGATATTAGTAAAAATCAGATAAATTTCAGAGGTTATTATCTGATAAATACGCATAATGGCTATATTACTGATTCAGGAGAGACAATTGAACCAATAAATATTGATGATTATCCGGCGGTAAAAAAATGGTTATCGTCGGAACAATGGAACACCAAACCAGAAAAAGGGACCTCTTTGGAGAGACTAGCTCAACGTTCAGATCAAGGAATAACACCATTTAATTTGCGTGATGCAACCTATCTGGATGATTTTAATAAGCCTAAGATTATCTATAGGGAAATTTCAACAGAGATGAACGCTGTGTTTACGCAGGAGGGATATTTTATCAATAATAAATTGTATATGATCGTTGGGAATGACGTTTCACAATTTTTATCTGATTACCTGAATAGTAATATATTTACAAAAATTGTACTTTCTACCGCAAATGACACTGGTGGAAAAGGAAGTGATTGGCTAGAAAAGATAAAAGTCCCCAGAATTGTTTCAAACAAAAGTTACTCTAATTACGACATCTACAAGTTATTGAAATTGACAGATGAGGAAATAGACTTCTTGGAAAGCAAGGAATAAGATTCAGCGATAATGAGAGCTACTTTCTATGATTATAAATCTATTGCTGGACTATAATCAAAAGTGTATAGGAATTTCTAATGTATAACCTGAGAATTTAATTAGAAGTAATTTCGAACTGAATCACAGTTTCAAATAATTTTTGAGGAGGATCTGTCAAGATGGTGGAGAATTGGATGCCACAAGTTGGCTCGAATAACAGAATTGATAATCAAGAGCATACTATGAGAGAAGCTATTGCTGCTTTATTGTCTAATCCTGATGTTGAAGTGATGGACATTGCTTCTGGCTACTTTAGATTAAGTGGCATAAGTACCTTAAAGAATGAAATTCGCAGTTTCATGTCTCAATCACTGCAAAAGCCGAAGATGAGATGGTTACTCAGTAACCGATTAGATGAAAAATCAAGTAAATTCTTTGATGATGCTAAAGAGAATGATGATAACGAAGATTTTCAAATCAGTGACGATTTCTTCGAGCAAATTAAGTCGTGGATCAAATCAGGTGATATTGAAGTTAATGTCTTTGTAGGAAAAGAATACATTGAATCAAATAAACTGAATGACATCGAGTTTTTGCATGGGAAAGCATACTTGTTTTCTGCAAAGCACCAGTCAACGTCGGGTCATGTATTGATTGGATCTTCTAACTTCACCCAGGGTGGATTAGTAGGTAATCGTGAATTAAATATTTATTCACAAGACTCCTGGCCTGCGTTACATTCTTGGTTTGATGAATTATGGGACGGGTATTCTGTACCATATTCAAACGAGTTACTTGCCGCGTTTGAGGACCAAAAGAAAAATGCAAAACAAGAAGTTGAGTATACACCTATTGACTTTATGTATTGGAATTTAGGTAAGTTCTATGGGAAATCAAAGAATCGTAGCTTAGATCGTAGAATTGCTGAATTGGAAAGAAAATTACCCTATCCTACAGATGAATCGGGACATAAGTTTTTTGCACACCAACGAATCGGAATTAAGTCAGTCTATGAGAAACTTAATGAATTTGACACACAAATATTAGCTGATGGTGTGGGGTTAGGGAAAACGTTAGAAGCAGCTTCTATATTAAAGCTCTATCTTGAAGACCTCGAAATAATGAATGATAAACGAGGTGCTTTGGTTCTTGCAAACGATCGACTTAAAGCGCAATGGTTTGAGGAGCTTCAAAATGTTCATCAAGAACAATCAAAAATTCACTTTATGACAAGGCAACGATTTGCGAATTTGACAGAATCAGAAATTCAAGAAATGTCAGACAAGTATGGGATTGTTGTAATTGATGAGGCACATGAAGGTTTTTTGAAACCCAATAACCGTTCATATAAAAACATGCAATTACTTGTGAACGAGGCACGCAATAAGTTCGCGATTGATATAAAAGGTTTGCTATTGACGGCAACACCATGGAATAATTCGCGTGAAGACGTCATAAGGTTACCGTTATTATTTTTGAATATCGATAAAGTTCCTGATAGCCGCAAATATTATGACTATATTCTCGGTGGTAGGGAATCCGCGCTATTTGACTCCAAAGGTGATGGGAATTTCAATCAAGAGGCATATAAAGAATTTTGGAAGGATTATTATATTCAACGAACTCGACTTAGTCTTTCAAATGAAAAGTTCTTGTCTGATAAATATCCAAAACGTGAATTCCCATTGGAATCTGAAGATGAACCTTATTCAATTCCATACTCAGCTGAAGTATCTAGTGCATTGACAGATGCACTTTCGAAGTTGATAGAATTGCATCTCCCGTATCAAGATACAGTAATGCAATATTTCAATGGTGATTCGTTTAGCCAAGTTGTTTTACGCCAAAGACAACAACTTCTTCGCCGAGCAGATTCTAGTAACGCTGCATTCACACAAAGTGTGGAGAATATTGAGATTAAACTTAAAGATTTTATTACTGATATTGACAGTCTTGCAGGGAAATCTCTGAGTGATGTAAAAAAATATTTTATTGCCAAAGTGGATAAAGATGTCGCTGATTCTTATGATGATTATGAAGGGTTAGACTTGGGTGATAATGAGCTTGATGAATATGAACTAAACTCAGCAAAACAAAAACGATTGAAGCTTATAGATGATGCTTTATCACAGTCGACCGTTGGAACCTACTTAAGACAGATGAAGCAGGATGCAGAATCTGATCTTATTGCCTTACGTGATATTAATGATAATTGGAGTGTTGTCGCGAAGTCAGATATGAAGCAAACAGTAATTATTAATGAAATACGTAATGTTGTTAACAAGGGTAGAAAAGTACTATTGTTTTCAGAGTACACTGATACAGTTAATGATTATTACGATAAGTTTTTGAAGGATAATTCTTTTGCGACTATGAATATTGGAAAGATTTCTGGTCAGGGTTCTTTTGTAAATAATACTAGTACTACCAAAGAAGAGGTACTTGGACGCTTTTCCCCTAATTCAAAAGGATATGAATTATTTTCAGATAATGAAGAAATTAGTGTCTTAATAGGTACTGATGCAATAGCAACCGGCCAAAATCTTCAAGATGCTACTGATGTAATGACTATCGAATTACCTTACAATCCAATGAAATTAGAGCAACGGGTTGGCCGTATAGATAGACCTAAGAAAAATGGTGATAATAGAATTTTCGTATACGCATTTCCCAGTGATGAAATCATTGATGCTGAAATAGCTTTAACTGCAAGATATGAAAATAAAGTTGAAGGTGCCTCTGCAGATACAGATGCTGACATTAACTTGCCATTTGTACAGGCGCTTCGAAAGAACGGTGTAGGGCGTGCATTAAGTCAAGCAGAAAAAGAAGCAATTCAAAAGGACAACTTATCCTCTCCATCGTTGGTTTCTGAAGAAGAGGCACGTGAGAGAGTGCAAAGTTATTATGAACAAATTGGAGAAAGTTTTAAGCTATCTGACAATTTACAACTCAAACCTTTCTCTTTTGGACTAGCGAAATCTTCAGTTTTTATGGGACATATCACATTACGTGACGCTAATGGCCATGAAGTTGGGTTTGAAGATAATAATATTTTGTATAATCTTGATGGTGATATGATTGATTTTGTTGAGGCAGAGTCAATTGTTAATGATGCAAGAAAAACAACAATTTCTATTGGTAATTATAATCCTGACGGATTTATAGGAAAATATGATGCTGCGACAGATTCAGTGCTTATCAAGGTGAGTGACAGCTTCAATGATAACTTACGTCAGAATGCTACCGTTCAACCGCAGATGTCATATATTATGGATGTCAAAAAGTTTCTTGACAATAATAAAAATAATTATATTGCACTATTCAAGGAGCAAGAGGTTGATCCGAAAAAGTTCAATGAAATAATTAAGTCATTCCCAAAAAGATCGTTTAGTAAGCAACAATCACAGTTTTTGAAAGGACTTCAAAACAGTAAAGGTAAAGTCGATTCTTCAAAAGTAATTGAGAATGTATGGCGCAATTTAAAACAGTTCATCACGATTTTTGATATGGAAAAATTGGCTCACTTTGCAGATAGTAAATCAAAATCAAAAACTTCAGCTGAAGAGTCTTCATCTGAGCTGATTGCTGGATTAGTTGCACTAAAGCAATAATAATGTATTGGAAAGCTTGACATCGTTCAAGCTTTTCTTCATGTCTGGTAATCGAGACAGTGTTTTCTTACAGAGGCACAAGGAATCGTGTATAATCTAGTTAGGTGAAATATTGTTACGAAACTATATTATTACTTAACAAATTGTTCGGAGATGATGATGGCAAATACAGAAGTGAAACATAATTTGGTACGTGTGTTGCAAAAGTTGCAACGGCGATATGATTTTCAGGAACTCAACAAAATCAAACCTTTGGTCCAAGGTATGGCAGGTGGTGGAATGCGCGCTATGCTTGAATTCCTTTCTGCCAAAGACGGTCCAGCATTGAATATGGATATCGCGGAGGAATTTGATATTCGCCCATCGAGCGCTACGCAACAAGTAACAAAAGCTGAGAAGCTAGGCTTTGTTAAACGGGTTGATGATCCTAATGATGGACGCAAGAAATTGATTGAAATCACGAATAAAGGTTTGAATTATATTGGTGGTAGTCGTCAA
>JAISIV010000147.1 GCA_031261865.1 Lactobacillaceae bacterium
GGTTGTCGTACATATCAGTGAATGGAGACTTAAGATTTTTAATCTCCATTTAACAACAAATTTAATCATGTTTAATCTTGCAATCCTATCTTAATTACAACAAGAAAAGGAGCAAAGATGAAATCAACAATTATTATTCCGTCTTATCAACCGTCAAATACATTGATTACGGTTGTCTCAAATTTAGTAAAAGTCACTGATCGACAAATAATCGTTGTTGATGATGGATCGGGGGAAGATTATGACGATAAGTTCAATGCGGTGGAAAATCTTGGCGCGACTGTTGTACGTTATCCCAAAAATAAAGGGAAAGGTTTCGCTCTTAAAACGGCGTTCGACTATCAACTAAAACATCTCCCACAAGCTAGGGGTGCAGTTACTGCCGATGGCGACGGACAGCATGATACTGAGGATATTTTAAAAATTGCTAGAACTGTCGATATGACTGAAACCCCTGAATTAAGTCTCGGAGTAAGAAGTTTCGATAAAAAAACTACTCCAACCAAGTCCTACTATGGAAATTTGATCACTTCTAAAGTTTTCAAATTGGCTACTGGCTTAAAAGTTGAGGACACTCAAACTGGCTTAAGAGGTTTTCCAAAAAAAATCATTCCTCAAATGCTTACGGTTTCAGGCCAACGTTTCGAATATGAAATGAATATGTTGACTGACCTTAAAGATTTAAAAATTGAACTTAAGCAGATTCCAATTCAAACGATTTACGAAGATGGAAACTCGGCAACCCATTTCCACCCCGTAAGAGATTCGCTTCTCGTTTATAAACGCTTTATTAAATTCGGATTGTCTTCGGCAGTGAGTTCATTAATTGATGTTGGATCATTCGCATTGATTTTAAGTTTTATGTCAGGCAACCACGATTCATTGGCACTGTTAATTGCAACAATTCTGGCCCGATTAATCTCAGGTGCGTTCAACTTTTCAATTAACAATAAATTGGTTTTTAAGTCGAACAGGAAAAACAATTTAATTAATTACGCGAAATTATTCTTTATCCAATTAACTGCTAGTTACGTCTTGCTTCAATTAATCGATACCTTCATTCCACACCCTGTGCCTGTAAAAGTATTTGTCGATATCATGCTATTCGTTGCAAGCTACTTTATTCAAAAACATCTTGTCTTTAAAAAGGAGAAAATAAATGCCTAAGTCTAAACACAGACTAAAAAAAATTCTTAAGTTTGGCCCAATCTATGCGCTTACTTTATTGTCATTAACTGGATACACGGCCGCTGATACTTTTCTAGTTTCACATTCAATCGCAACTGTTAAAGCATCAAAAACTACTAGTTCAACGGCAGCAACTGTGGCGACAAATGCCACAAGCACTTCTACTAGTTATAAAGACGACAATATTTCAATCACGATTAAGACTGAAACCGTCAACAACACTAAAGTTTATGTTGCTGATATCGTAGTCTCTGATTCGAGTTATTTAAAGTCCGCGCTTGCACAATCCACTTATGGCACGAATATTACCGAAACTACTTCTGATCAAGCTGAAGATGTTGATGCAATTTTTGCCATTAACGGTGACTACTATGGTTATCGAAACGATGGGTATGTCATTCGAAACGGAACACTATATAGAAGTACAGCCGGTGATGAGGATGTCCTAGGAATCGACAGCAACGGAAACATGGCTAGCTATGACCCTAGCGAATACACAGCTCAAGAATTAATCGATAAAGGAATCGTTCAAGCCTACAGTTTTGGACCAACTTTAGTTGAAAACGGAAAAGTTGTTGTTTCAGATTCAGATGAAGTAGGACAATCCATGTCGTCTAATCCAAGAACAGCTATTGGACAAGTCGGTGAAAACCACTATATCGCTGTCGTCAGTGATGGAAGAACTTCTGAATCCGAAGGTTTGTCACTCTCGGAATTAGCTCAAGTGATGGTCGATAACGGAGCCACTTATGCTTATAACTTAGATGGTGGTGGATCATCAACTATGGTTCTTAACGGAAAAGTTATAAATAATCCTGTTGGTGGTGGTGCTGGAAACTCTACAGGTTCGGAACGTGCCGTCTCAGATATTTTGTACATTGGATATAAGGAGCAAGGATCATAGTTATGAAATCATCAGTAATTAAATGGAGCATCATCACGGTCTTTTGGATTGTCGCGCTCAACATATACAATCATTTTGGTCACGGTGTTTACAGTAATTTTATGAATTTCGTTTGGATTCCTAGTGCCATTATGATTATCGTGAGATTGCTCTTCACGAAAATGGACCGAATCGCCAGCCAGTTACTAGTAGCATCAGCTTGGACGTTATCGATAGGAATGTTTTTAAAAGGCGTCTTCGATATAGCTAATACCAGCAATAATTTAATTTATCTCTATCCATTTTTGGGAATCATACTTCTCGCGGGCGGCATTATTAGAATTCCATACGCGCAACATCAATAACTATAGACCGACGTTCTCTAGAGCGCCGGTTTTTTATTTTCGTTTTATGCAAACTAAAAGTCTATTTAATTTTCAAGCCTGATTATAGTTTCATACACAAGGAGAGAGCAAATGACATTAAAAGGATTATTCGCAACGGCGGCTGTAATAACAGCAATCTCAACACAAAATTTACAAGCCTCAGCAAATGATATTAGTACCCGCCTGGCGACAACCACTGGGCAAATAATCCGCAAAGGGGTTTTAAATTTACAGATCGGAGATACAAGTTTGTCGGCCCCACAAATTAGCATCGATCGAGCCTTAGTTAAAGGGGATACGGTTCAAGTTTATGAGAACGAAGAACTAGTTGCTAATTTCGAAATTAAGTCGGCCGCAAATTCGTTTACGGTGTCGGGAACTTTAGTTGACTTAAACAACGACTACCAAATCATCCTAAATGGACACGAAGTTATCTTTTAATTTTCAATTTAAGTCCAATTTATCTGTAATTAATTCTAAGAAAGCAAGATATAAAAATGCCACAAGTATTCAATCGTTTTGAAAAAAAGTATGTGATTAAAAAAGAAATCGCACAAAGAATCCGCCAGGAACTAGAAGATGGTTTCATGCAATCTGATCCTTTTAATAAAGGCGGAAAAACATACCCAATCGCTTCCATTTATTATGCGACTGATGCAGAAATTGTCGATCGCACAAAAGCGGCTTTGGAAAAGCACGATTATAATCATCATCTACGTCTACGTAGTTATGGGCAAATTGAAGATACTCAACCTGCTTTCTTAGAAATTAAAAAGAAAGTCGCCGGTATGACAAACAAACGCCGCGTAACGATTTGTTACCGCGATGCCGTTAGACAAATGAGCGGTCAACATGTTCTAGATAATCAAGTTATTTCTGAAGTAGAAGCTATTCAAAAAAATGGTGACTTAAAACCTTATATGCTTGTCGCTTATGACAGATTCGCTTACAAAGGAATTGAGGATCCTAATTTTAGAATTTCTTTTGATCAAAACATTCGTTACCGTCAGCACGATTTAGATTTGACTAAACCAACTACTGGCCGTCTATTGCTTGATGAAGATTACGAACTAATGGAAATTAAATCTAGGACGGGGATGCCTATGAAAATGATTTCAATTCTAAACCGATTTGGCGTCACCCCTCAATCATTTTCAAAGTTCTCTAAAGGTGCAATTGATATGAATTCCGATAATAAAATTTCAAAGGAGCTGGGTCTACACTATGCTTAATTCAATATTTACAACCACATCTGATGGCTCAGCCACCTTAACGGCGAGTTCATTTATCTTAGCTGCAGTTACTGCACTTGTACTAGGCATCGTGGCTGCGGCGGTCTATCTAAAAACTTATAAATCACGCACATCGCCACAAACTTTTGCAATCACATTGATTGTCCTTCCAGTTGTCATCGCCGTAATTATTATGCTGGTTGGTAACAATGTGGCTCGCGCCTTTTCTCTAGCTGGTGCCTTTTCGATTATTCGATTCCGATCAGCACCTGGTGATCCACAAGAAATCACATACGTCCTTTACACAATGGCAATTGGTTTAGCGGCAGGTATGGGTTACCTAGCTTATGCAGGAATTGCGGCAGTTCTCATTTTGGCAGTCCTGTTCGTTCTTAATTCAACTAATTTCGGTGGGACAACCGTCGCTGATCAAATCTTAAAAATCACCGTTCCAGAAGATATGTACTTCAAAAATGAAATTGAAGACACTCTTAATCAGTTCACCTCTAAGTGGACATTGAAGAAAATTAAAACAACGGAATTAGGTTCGTTGTTTGAAATCAATTATTTAATTCGTCTAAAACAAGACGCAAATGAAAAACAATTTATCGATGCACTAAGAACATTAAATGGAAATTTGACTATCGCTATGCAATACAACTTGCTAGCCGATGAGTATTAAGGAAAAATCATGGCAAAAAAAAGAATGAAAAAAGAAAATAAAATTATCGCAGTCTTCCTGGCTGGCTCGATTCTTCTCGGTGGAGCAGGAATTGGAACCGCCACTAATTGGGGACAATCGACATCTTCTCAAAATGCCACAGTCCTTACTACTAGTTCAAGTTCTTCATCAAAGACGACCACGGCATTAACCACGGCCCAGTATTCAACTGTGGCTACAGCAGTTTCTTCAATGCCAACGACGGCTAAAGAGGGTGCTGACACTTCTACCTCTGAAGATACAAAAGTTGATCTAACTGAAGGTTCATACACTATTACCAAAGCTGGAACTTACTACTTCACAGGTTCAAATGATGATGCTCAAATTATCGTTAAAGCGGCGGACGATGCTGAAGTCACAATTTATCTAAACGGTGTTCAACTTACTTCAAAGTCTGGCCCAGCCATTGATATCCAATCTGCTGATAAAGTAAAAATCTCAACTGTCACTGATTCAGTAAGTATTGTGTCAGACACTTCTAATACTGATTCTAAAGCTGCCATTTATTCTAAAGTTGATGTTAACTTCAAGGGTGAAGGAACTCTAGTGGCTCTAGGAAATTCAAATAATGCAATTCAATCGTCCGACGATCTTGAATTTAAGTCAGGAACTGTTTATGCCAAAACAACCATGAACGATGCCATTAAAGGTAAAGATTCTATTCAAATTGAAGGCGGAATGGTTGTGGCTATCGCAGCCGATAAAGGCCTAAATTCTGATCAAGATAACGGTAACGCTGAGAAATCCTACATCAAGCAAACTGATGGTGAACTTTACATTCAAGCCGGAGGCGAAGGTGCTAGTGCAGCTACTATCGATCTTCAAGGCGGAAAATCTTATCTTGAATCTGGCGACGACGCTTGGAATGCGAGTTCTAAGGTATTAACTCCTAAGTTCTTAATGAGCGGTGGAACAACAACTTATCATGCTGGTGGTGATGGAATTGACTCCAACGGAACCCTTTCAGTTACTGGTGGAACTATCAATGCCAATATGAATTCAACTGGCGATAACGAACCAATTGATACTGATTCGCTAACTAAATTTGAAAACGTTACATTCACTGCAGGTGGAACAAATAACGCTTTCCCTGAAAGTGATTCTCAATCTTATGTCTTGGTAGGTGCAGTTAATGCTGGTGACACGGTTACCGTTAAAGATTCTTCTGGTAACGTCGTTGGAACATTTACAGCTACTGAAGCTCAAAGTAATTTCATTGTTTCAAATTCAAGTATCACCAGTGGACAAACTTATTCAGTTACAGTTGGATCCGGAACTTCTACAGATGTCACAGCTGGAACCGGTGCTACTATTGGCATGGGCAACATGGGTGGCGGAATGGGCCCTGGTGGACGCTAAAAACTACTTAAACATTTCCTTTATTGGAAATGTTTTTTTGTTTATTAACCATAAATATTCCGTAGTTTCTACAAATCAAGAAGACATACTTAACCCTATGCAGAAAATATCTTTTTATTTAGATGATTCAGGAAATATGTCTTTAAGTGCACCAAGCGATTACTTAGTATTCGGGGGACTTTTATTAGTTGGGTTAGATGAAGAAAAAGAAGCTAGAAATTCTTACAAGCAAACTTTGAACGATATTAAGTTGCGGACAAACCTAACCAGAGAAGTTAAAGCCAATAATTCTCCAGATTGGGAAGCAGAGAAATTAATTGGTTGCGTTTCAGATTTTAGGAAAGTGGCGATTGTCGCCAATCGAAAAATGATTCCCGAAGACCTCTTAAAAAATAAGGGAGCCGTCAAAAGGTATCGAGACTTTATGCTTCGAAAATTAGTCTTCAAGCAAATTCAAAAGCTCATTTTTGAAGGCTTAATCGACCCATTCGAAGACGTTGAATTAAAGATCATCATGGACGAAAATATCACTAACGCGAAGCCTTATTACGCACCAGCTAATTTATTAATCGATGAGCTGACTCTAGGAATCCACAATGGTGATTATTCAAGGTTTGAAAAACCGTTGTTACAAGGAAAATTATCGATTGCTTCTTCAGAAGTTAATTCCAAACATAACCCTTTAGTTCAAGCAGCGGATTTCGTCGTTAATGCGATCTGGAATAGTTATATGGCAAGCTCATCAATTGAAGAATTGAATTTGCCTAAGTTGCATTGCCAATCAGTTTAAGAGCAAGAAAAAATCCTGATTCTTTTGAACCAGGATTTTTAAATTTCATCATATTCGAAGAAGGCGAATCTTTGTCTTAGAACATCAGCATATTTGTCGTACAACCAAGTAGTTAAGACTACCCATGCAATTCCAAAACTTGCTCCAGCTACAACGTCGGTTAAGTAGTGATCTTGGAGATATAAACGGGATTCCATAACTAGAAGACCAAGTGTGATCAAGCCAAAGCCCATCCAGCTTTGCATTTTTAAGGTTGGCAGATTAGGAATCACAATAATGAATGCCATAGTGATAATCATGAAAGTTCCAAGTGCGTGTCCCGATGGGAAAGAAAAACCATCTGAGATATGTCCTAATGGACGAGCGCGGCTAACTATTTGTTTAATCACGAAGGCCACTCCCATTCCAGAACCATAAGTTAGAGCCACCCATAATGCGGGGATTCTTAAACCAGAGATATATAGAAGGGCGAAACCGATTGCGGCATAAATCAATGTGGCAACCGTAGAACCCAAGAATGAAATCGTGTTCATGAAGATATCACCGAATGTGAAGTTCCATTTACCAAATGCTGCAGTAATGGCAGTGTCCATATTCATAATTGGCGTTAAGCGGACAGCCACAACGATAAAGAGAACAATAAATATGGCGCCGGATATTAATCCGACTCTTTTCAAATAATCTGCGAGTCTAACAACCATGAACTTAATTTCCTTAATAAAATCTTTAATAATTATAGCGAAAATCGCCTTTTTCCGCCAATCTACCAAAAGTTTTCCACAACAAACCTGTGGAAAAATGGTGCAAAACCGAACAATATTTGTGAACTAACTGTGAAAAGTGTGAATAACTTCTAAAAAGACGAATTATATTGCCTAAACAAATAAAAAATGTTATCTTTTTCTAAGCCGATTTCAAGAGAGTTGAACGGCAACCAAATGGGGGATTTTATGAAGAAATTTGTTGCAGGTACTGCTGCAGTACTTACACTTGCGGGCGTTGCCGGCACAGTTGCTCCAGCTTTAAGCGGAGTTACTGCTGACGCAGCTAGCAAAAAAACTTTGACTGTTGGTTTTGTTCCATCAAACCAAGCAGACACTATGGAAGCCCGCGCAAAGCCTTTGGCTAAGTTGCTTTCTAAAGAACTCGGTGGACGTAAAGTTAAGGTTGTTGTTTCAACTGATTACAACTCAATCGTCGAAGCTCTTGGCTCAGGAACTTTGGATGTTGGATTCTTGCCACCTGATGCTTATGTTCAAGCTCATAAAGAATACAAAGCAAAGCTTTTGCTCCAAACTCAACGTTATGGCGTTAACAAAGAAGACGGTTCACCAACTAAGAAATTAGTTAACTGGTACAAGTCTGAAATTCTTGTTCACGCAGATTCTGATATCAAAGATGTTGCTGATCTTAAGGGCAAGACAATCGCCGTTCAAGACGTATCTTCTTCATCTGGATACATCTTCCCTGCTTACTACTTGAACTCTAAGGGAGTAAACATCACTAAAGATGCTACTTTGCAAACTGTTAAAGGCCATGACCAAGGTGTATTGGCCGTTGTAAGCAAACAAGATGACGCTGCATTCGTCTTCCAAGATGCTCGTAACCTTGTTAAGAAAGACAATCCTTCAGTATTCAAAGATACTAAGGTGCTCGCACTTTCTATGAAGATCCCTAATGACACTGTTACTGCTCGTGCCGATCTTGATAAAGCTACTCGTACTAAAGTTACTAATGGTTTGATCAAGATTGCTAAGACCAAAAAGGGTCATGATTTAGTTAAGAACCTTTACTCTATTGAAGGCTTCGCCAAGGGTAAAGACTCTAACTTTAACGTGGTTCGTAAGGCCGCAGACTGGGCAAAAGCTCAATAAAAATCAATGATATTATCATTGGAGAGGTTTTACCTCTCGTACATATTAAGTGGGGAAATAGATGGCAGATTCAATCATTGAAATCAATGACGTGAGCAAAGTCTATGACAACGGAGTTGTCGGACTTCAAAACGTCTCTTTAAATGTGAAGAAAGGAGAGTTTTTGGTGATTGTTGGTCTTTCCGGTGCTGGAAAATCAACTCTATTACGCGCTTTGAATCGTTTGAACGAAATCACGAGTGGTGAAATCATTATTGATGGTGAATCAATCACTAAAGCCAAAGGTAAAAAGTTACGCGAAATCCGTCGCAGTGTTGCGATGATTTTCCAAAACTTCAACTTAGTTAAGCGTTCTTCTGTTCGTCGCAATGTTTTAAGTGGACGTGTTGGATATTACGATTCATTTAGAAGTACTTTTGGCATGTGGTCCAAAGCTGATAAAGAACGCTCGGCCGAAGTTTTGCGCCGCGTTAATTTGCTTGAAAAATACTATGACCGCGCAGATGCTTTATCTGGTGGTCAACAACAACGTGTAGCGATCGCGCGCGCGTTGATGCAGGAACCTAAAATCATGTTGGCCGACGAACCAACCGCGTCTCTAGATCCTGCGACTTCCCAAGTCGTTATGGACGATTTGCAAATTTTAAACAACGATGGAATTACTATCGTTGCTAATTTGCACAGTGAAGCTCTAGCTTTGCAATATGCTACTCGTATCATTGGTTTAGCTGAAGGAAAATTAATTTTCGACAAACCAGTAGAACAAGTGACTGAAGCTGATTTTGATTCTGTTTATGGCCGCACGCCAAAGAGTGTCGACACTACCAAAACTTCTGAGCAACCAACTGCCGGTAAAACAGTAGAACAAGCAATCGAATTAGCTACTGAAAAAAATGATGAAGACGCTGAGGTAAGCGTTCTATGAGTGAAGCGCCAAAGAGAAGTTTTGTCGCGCGTTTTCATTTAAAGCCAATTACCTGGTTTTTAATAATCGTCGTCGTTATTTATTTAGCAGGTCAATTAACCGAGGCCAATCTTTTAGCTTTCTTTAATGGACATGCAATTCAACAGTTTGGGGTTATTTTCGGCCGTATGCTCCATCCAGAATGGTCGTATTTCCCACAAGTTATTGAGCCAATTTTGGAAACAGTGCGTATGGCTTTAGTTGGAACTCTAGTTGGTTCAATCCTTGCCATACCAGTTGCTATGCTTCAAGCTTCCAACGTGGATAAGATCCCAGTCTTAAGAACGGTAGTCCGTATTCTTTCTAATTTGGTCCGCACTCTACCTGATCTTTTGATGGCTGCTATCTTTGTTGCCGTCTTTGGAATTGGGCCCTTCGCTGGTGTGCTTACTTTAGTTATTTTCAGTTTTGGACAAATGGCAAAACTTTCTTATGAAGCTATTGAAACTGTTGACCCAGGTCCAATTGATGCTCTAGAAACGGCCGGTGCTAATAAAGTTCAAGTCATTTCATTTGCGATTGTCCCCCAAGTTTTAAACACTTTTATCAGTAACTTCCTCTATACATTCGAAGTTAACGTTCGTGCATCAACCGTTCTTGGTTGGGTTGGTGCCGGTGGGGTTGGACAATTACTCGATAGTTCATTAAGATTCACAAACTACGAACGTGCTGCCGTGATTATCTTGGCAATCCTAGTTGTCGTGATTATTATTGAAGTTATCAGTAACTATTTGAGAGGTAAGTTAGCATGATTACGCCTAAAAGAAGCATTTTTAAAATCGTAAGAAACTGGCTTATTGTCTTAGTTGTTGTCGCTATTTACGTTTGGGCCTTTACTGGAATTGGCTTCAAAGGCCTTCAACCGCTTTCCGCCCAAGTTGGTGGAGCAGTGGTTAATGGTTTGTTCCACCCAGAATGGCAATTTTTCTCAAGTGGATTGGATAAGTTTTTGAACGCCA
>JAISIV010000106.1 GCA_031261865.1 Lactobacillaceae bacterium
GGAAGATGGGTTGTAATATGCGTTAACCGTATCAGCTGACATTGACCATTCAGAACGGTCAGTTGGTTTCAGATAACGGCCAAAGTAGAAGCGCTTTTCAGCAGTGTCGATGGCTGAAAGATTTTCAAACAAAGATTCATTTAAATCAACCTTGTAGCTCAAATAACGCGCTGGAATTTGGTCGGGATAACCAATCTTATAAACAATGGCATCTAACTTCTTGATTGCTTCAGTAATCGTTGCTTCACTGAGCCAATCGTTCTTTTCGAGACGCTCACGGAAAACAGCAATCATTTTTTGAATCATTTGTTCAACATTAGCTTTGGCTTCAGGTGAAAAATGTTGAAGGCGATAATATTCGCCAATTAAGAAACCAAACTTGTTGTCAGCTTCTCGAAAAGCCCATAGGTCTTGGTTTGCGGATGATGGTTGTCCAGAAAGAGTTCGGCCAAAAGTGCCTGCGATTTCACGATTTTCTTCGCTGGTAAGTCCGATTAGACTTGCTGATTGGGCAATCAACCAATTCTTGTATTGAACGAAGTTGTCAGCTTGATAAACGTTATTCAAATTTTCGTAGAAGCGGTTGTCAAAATAAACAACTTTATCAGGAGTTGTTCCGTCCAATACTTGAACGGCAATCTTTTTAAGATCAAAAGTTTTAAAGTCGGCAGCGAACTCATCAAAAGCTACAGGATGGTACAACTTGAAGTATTCTGCCATTTCTTCGCTACTTAAGACATATTGAGATAAATTCTTATCGAATGTTAATGCATCATCAACAATTGTTTGGACTTCTTGTTCGGAGTAACTAAGTTGGCTAAGAAGCTTTACCGTTTGGTCCTTCCAAATATCTAACAACTGTTGAGATGATGGATCATCATAGTAGGTCTTGTCTGGCAAAATGAGCGACAATCCGTCAAAAGTAAACATCCATTTTGAAGTGTCTAGCCAATCCTCGCTGATACTAAAAGGCAGACCAGAAGCGAAGTTTGAATAAAAGAGATGGGTGGCAAAATTCTCAAAATCTTGCCAATCTTTTAATTCATTAATACTGTCGAGCCCCGCTTGAATATCTTTCAAGCTTTTTGAGCGGGCTTCTTCGTCCATTGATTGCTTAAATAAATCAACGAAATTTTGTAGATATGTCGGTGTTGGCTTTGTACCATTAGCAAAATCTTTGGTATCGGAAAGCAATTCTTCTTCGATATCAAAACTTAAATCAGTGAAACCACCAGCGCGTGGCGAGTCGTCACGGATAACTGCCTGTTCAATCCATTCATCATTTACTGATCCGTAAAAATCATCTTTTTTTGAAACTGTCATGTAAAACTCCTTTTTTAATAGTTGTTTAGTATTTTACTACTCTAAGAAAAAAGCTTCTCAATAATGAGAAGCTGTTCGTTATGCGAGATTTTTTTCGATTCGCTTTGAAATTAAACTTAATCCAAAGTTAACTACAAAGTAAATGATAGCCAACATAATGAATACAGGAATCATATAGTTGGAATTTTGACCGTAGATGATTTGTCCACGATACATCAACTCTGGTAGAACGATTCCAGTTGCCAAAGAAGTGTCTTTAACTAGCGAAATAAATTGTGAAACAAGGGGTGGCACAATTTTTTTGTAAGCCTGCGGCAGGACAATTCTAAACATGGTTTGTGCATTGGTTAAACCGTTAGCGCGGGCTCCTTCGAATTGACCTTTGTCGACCGCCATAATTCCACCGCGCACAATTTCTGAAACCATCGCGGATTCGAAGAAGGTGAAAGCGGCAATTGAAGCCCAGAATATTGATAAATGAACTCCAATATTAGGAAGTGCAAAATACATAAAGAAGATGATTAAGAGCAATGGCAAATTACGGACAATATCAACTGCAATACTTACCCAGCGAGAGAAGTAAGGAATTTTTTCATAGACAATAATTCCAAAAATTGATCCAAAAACGAAACTTAAAGCAATTGAAATTACGGATACAGATAATGTGTAAAGCAATCCGATGAACAAATATCTTAGATTGTAATAATTAAAGGCTTCTATAGTAGAAGCAAGTGTCATAGCAATACTCATGCGTTACCTCCTCTATTACTACGGTATTCGATATATTTCATGCCGTAACTCAATGGCAAAGTAATAACTAAGTAGAACAAGGCAACAACCATATAAGTTCCCATTGAATCGAATGTGCTTTGGGCAATATTATTTGCCTGATACATCAAGTCCATTCCGGCAACAAAGGCTAGAACGGAGCTGTTTTTTACTAAATTAATAAATTGATTACCAAGACTTGGGATCGACATTTTGAATGCCTGCGGCAAAATAATTAGGCGCATAGTTTGCCACCAAGTCATTCCGTTAGTACGGCCCGCTTCCATTTGGCCTTTGGGAATAGCGTTTATGCTGGCACGGATAACTTCAGCAATGAATGAAGAAGTATAAAGTGTTAAACCGATTGTCCCAGCTGTAAAACCATCCATGGCAATTCCTAAATGAGTTACCAGTGGAGCTACAAAAGCGAAGAAAAACAGAGTTATTACAAGCAATGGAATATTTCGGAAAATTTCAACATAAGCCTGAGCCAGGCGATTAACGAACTTATTCGGAACTAGCTGAAGGACCGCGAACAATGTTCCTAAAACCAAAGATCCAATCAAAGCGATAATTGATGATTCAAGCGTAATCAAGAAACCATCAGCAAAAGTTGCGAAATATTTAGTTAGAATTTCAATCATCGTTTCAAATCCTCCCAATTAATTCCAGGCACGCCGTCGAACCATTTCTTGACGATTTTGTTATATTTACCGCTTGCGGTAATTTCTTTAAGCGCTTTATTGGCTGCTCTAACGATTGGACCTTGATTATTGTCAAAGGCTAAACCATAAGGTTCAGTAGTAAAAGTACCACCAACGACGACGTATCCTTTATTCTCAGTAGCCATTCCATAAAGGATTCCGTTATCAGTTGTTAAAGCATCTCCTTGACCGGCTCTTAAAGCCGTCATTGCTTGAGCATAATCACTTAACCCAAGAACTTTAGCTTTTGGTGCGTATTTTTTTATGTTGACAACAGAATTTGATCCAACCACTCCGAGGACAGTCTTGCCTTTTTTATTTAAATCAGCGACTGATTTGATATCAGAACCTTTTTTAACTAGTAATGATTGTCCAGCGTCAAAATATGAATTTGAAAAATCAATAATCTTTTCGCGTTCAGGGGTGATGGTCGCTGTTGCAGCAAAGGCATCGATGTTACCGTTTTTTAGCAATTGGATTCTGGTAGATGAAGTTACTTGAGTAAACACTGGATCAATAGTGATATTTAAATCATCGGCGATTTGTTGCGTGACCGCTTTGGCGATATCAACATCGAATCCTTCAATTTGACCAGTTTTGGTGTTCATCAAACCGAAAAGTTTAGTGTCGGCTTTGACACCCCAAACCATGCGGTGACTATTTTTGACACGTTCTAACGTGTCAGTAGTGTCTTGACTGTTAGCTGAGAACACTGCTAACAGAGCAATACTTCCAAAGAAGAAAATCATTGAAAGCAAAGTCAAGATAATACCGAAGCGTTTCTTTTTTGCTTTTTCCATGCGTTTCTCCTTTATTAGTGGTGCTCAATTTGGCTAATGAATTGTTGTGCACGTTCTGATTTTGGCTTCTTAAAGAAGTCTTCAGTCTTCGAATCTTCGAGGATTTGTCCGTCAGCCATGAAAACAACGCGGTCAGCAACGGCTTTAGCGAAGTTCATTTCGTGGGTAACAACTAGCATTGTCATATTTGAATCCTTAGCAATATCACGCATGACATCCAAAACATCTCCGATCATTTCTGGATCCAATGCTGAAGTAGGTTCATCAAATAATAGAGCTTTTGGTTGCATTGCAAGTGAACGAGCAATGGCGACACGTTGCTTTTGTCCACCCGACAATTCGCTCGGCATGTTTGCAGATTTGTCTGCTAGTCCTACTTTTTCAAGTAAAGACATAGCAATATCGTGGTTTTCTTTTTCATCGCGCTTCAAAACAATACGAGGTGCAAGCATGATGTTTTCTAGAGTTGATTTGTTTTCGTACAAATTAAAGTGTTGAAAAACCATACCGACGTTCTTACGAATCTTATTAATATCAGTTTGTGGACTGGCTAAATCATATCCGTCCACGATTAATTTTCCGGAGTTAATATCTTCTAAACCGTTAATTGTACGGATTAATGTTGACTTTCCGGAACCAGAAGGTCCGATTAAAACGACCGTTTCACCGGCATTGATATCTATATTGATGTCCTTTAATGCATGGAAATCTCCATAATACTTTTCCACGTTTTGGAATTGAATCATTTTTTCTGTCATAAAACCCTCCATTGACCTTATACAAGTGTAAACTATCTAAATTTGAGACTAGTTTTCAATTTAACTATTACTCTGCATCTTATACAAGTCGTAGTAATAACCTTTTTTAGCAATTAATTGATCATGCGTTCCCCGTTCAACCACTTCTCCTTTATCGAGAACTAAGATTAAATCAGCATCTTTGATAGTTGAAAGTCTATGAGCAATGGCAATGGTCGTTCTATTTGAACGCATTTTTTTAAGCGCAGTTTGAATGATTGTTTCAGTTTGCGTATCAATATTAGCTGTCGCTTCGTCCAAAATTAAAATTTTTGGATTACGCACAATCGTACGCGCAAAACTAAGTAATTGCTTTTGACCACCAGATAATGAAGTCCCTCCTTCAAGTACTGGAGTGTCGTATTTTTCAGGAAGCGCATTTATAAACTCATCAGCTGAGACAAATTCAGCGGCCTCTTTAATTTGTTCATCAGTAATCGTTTCATCATACATGCGGATGTTACTTTTAATGTCTCCAAAGAACATAAAAGCGTCCTGCAAAACTAGACCGGTTTTACGTCTGAAATCAGCCATGTCTAGATCCCTAATATCTTGACCATCGATCAAGATTTGGCCTGATTGGAATTCATAGAATCGCATCAATGCATTAATAGTTGAACTTTTACCTGATCCGGTGTGTCCTACTAAAGCGACCGTTTGACCTGGCTCAGCTACGAATGACAAGTTCTTTAAAATGACGTTTTTATCGTCATAGCTGAAATTAACATTTTTAAATTCAATACGGCCATCCGTGATCGTTTTATCAGCTCCGGGGTTTTGGGAGGGTTCGTATTCGGTTTCATCAAGAATCTTTCCAGCACGATATCCCGAAACCACTCCGTCTTGGAAAGAAGACATCTGTTGTTGAAGATTAGAAAGGGGGCTGAAAATATTTGTCGCAAGAGAAATGAATACGTAGGCGGAACCGGCAGCAATCAGTCCTCTAATTGAAGTTTGTCCAAGATATAAATAAATAACGACAACGGCAATTCCTTGCAATAACTGATTTAACGGCCCAA
>JAISIV010000107.1 GCA_031261865.1 Lactobacillaceae bacterium
GCAAGCAAGCAAGCAAGCAAGCAAGCAAGCAAGCAAGCAAGCAAGCCTAAACCTTTCATAAAATGGGTTGGTGGTAAACGACAAATTCTTTCGGAAATCGAAAAACGGCTTCCGAAAGAATTTGGTACATATTTTGAGCCTTTTGTTGGTGGTGGGGCGTTGTTGTTTCATCTCCAACCTCGAAAAGCTGTAATTAATGACTTTAATTCAGAATTGATTAATGCATACCAAGTTGTAAAAAATGAACCTCAATCATTGCTTACTGAATTAGAGGAACACACAAATCTACATAGTGAGAGCCATTATTACGAAGTACGTTCTTGGGATCGGACCGAGTCATATTTGACAATTGACTCTATCCAACGCGCTGCAAGATTCATTTATTTAAACAAGACTGGTTTCAACGGTCTTTTTCGCGTAAATAAAAATAATGAAAATAATGTTCCAATGGGGACATATAAGAATCCAATAATTAAAGATGAGAATACGATTATTGCTGATTCGAAAATTCTTAAATATACAACTATCTTGAATGGAGACTTCGTTCAAGCGGTTTCGACAGCTAAAAAAGGTGATTTAGTTTATTTCGATCCACCTTATATCCCGGTAAATGCCACTTCCAATTTCACCAGTTATACAAGTCTTGGATTCACATTGGACGACCAAATAAGATTAAGAGATTTAATCATCGAGTTAACAAACAGAGGTGTTTTTGCGATGATGAGCAATGCCGATGTTCCGTTAGTTTATGAACTCTACAACCAACCTGAATTTAAAATTTCAAAAATTAAAGCAAGTCGAGCAATTAATTCAAACGCCTCGAAAAGGGGAAAAGTTGGAGAAGTTCTAGTGAGGAATTACGAATGAAATTATTCAATGGATTAACTGTAGCTGATTACTTGAATTCAACTCCGGATATTAAGTTGGACCTCTTTGCTAAAACATTATCAAGTATGCCGAAACCGGCCGATTATTGGATTGATTTTTCAAATGTTGAAAAGAATGTTAAATCTATTGGTCCTGATATTTATACTCTAGATTGGTTAATTGGCAAGAGTGAAAACGATGTCCGGATTCTATTTAAAGAACGACCTGAACTTTTAAAACTAGTGCCAAAATTGCTTGGGATAAGAAAAGATAAACTCAAAGGAAATATCTTGGAAGTAGACGGTTTTGAGGAAGTCTATAGTTTAAACTTCAATTCAATTGATTTCGATGGAATAAGTTACTACCTAGATTTTATCGAGGAGTCGGGATTGTCAAATATGCTTACCAAAGGACTCTCTAAATCCATTAGAGACTACTATGTTGGTGTCGAGGCTGGTATGGATTCTAATGGACGTAAAAACAGGTCTGGAAAACAAGGCGAAGAGTTTCTGGAACGAAGTCTAAATTCTATATCGAAAAAAAATAATTATTTTTGGAATGGACAAACTACGTCAGCAAAAGTTGAAAAGGAGTACGGATTAAAACTTGAGAAGGTTTTTGACAACCGCCGTTTTGATGGTTCGATTTATAAACCCGAAATTCGAAAACTTTATTTGTTTGAAATAAATATATTTAACTCCGGTGGTTCAAAATCAAAGAGTGCTTCTACTGAATTTCAAACTTTACATGAAAGATTGTCCAGAGGATTAAATCATCAATTTGTTTATATTACTGATGGGGATGGATGGAAAAGTGACCAGAGTCATCTAAAAGAAGCAATTGAATATATCGGTTATGTTTTTAATACAGAGATGGTTAGAAAGGGTTGGCTAGAAGATTTTGTTACAAATTATTAATTGACGAGCTGAAGTGATCTTGTTAACTTTAGTTTATGTTTGAATATGAGAACTTAATGACTAAAGAACGTCAACTAAATTTGTTTGCTGAACTACCAGTGTTTGACTTTGAGAAATTTGACGATAAGAATCGAGAATTCCCAACTGTAAAAAAGGTGAACTATTTGATAAGTTGGCGGGTTACAACATTGAAATTGTCCTAAGTGATGATGGTAGCGAATTTGAGCTGTATGACTATTACGAACACGAAATTAGGTTTTCATCACCTATAATCACTGACCTCCGAGATCATTTGGAGAAAGAGCAATACTTTAACGACATCGATTTGGCTAGAATTTATGATTTCAGTGATGTGACGGAATCTTTTGCTATCGATATCCCTGAAACAAGAGAGGCATTCAGAACTGCGAATCTCGCTTGGTTTAACCTGATTTACAAAAATTTCTATAGCGCTTGGTAGTCAATGTTGAATCAGCGTCAATAAAACGGACTTACGAAATCCTAAAAAAACTGTTACTATAAAAACTCGTAATTGAATGGGCGACCGCTTCACAACGCGGCCGTCTTTTTATTTTTTAGGAGGAAAAATGGATAATCAAACAGAAAATCTCGAGCAATTGCAAAACCAAACGATGGATACTAAAGTTTCAAAAACTACTATTTTGTCAATCGTGGCAGTTGCTTTATTAGGATTCATGGGGATTCTTACAGAAACTTCAATGAATGTAACGTTCACCGAACTTACAAAGGAATTTAATTTAAGTCTTGGAATTGTCCAATGGCTAACTACTGGATATCTTTTAGTCGTTGCCTTAATCATGACCACTTCGGCATATTTTAAAACGGCTTTCTCAGATAAACGAATTTTTCTTTATGCAATTTCTGCATTCTTTATTGGAGATATTATTGCAATCATCGCTCCTAATTTCTGGCCGCTCCTTTTAGGACGATTGATCCAAGCTATTGGAACCGGTATGGCTATGCCTTTGTTGTTCAATATTATTTTGCAACGCGTACCTAAGTCTCATCTTGGTCAATGGATGGGGTTTGCCGGTTTAATTTTATCGTTGGCTCCAGCCCTTGGTCCTAGTTATGGTGGTTTGATGCAAACGGTTATCTCTTGGCGTGGTATTTTTATTGTCGCTTTGCCAATTGCTATTGTCTCGTTAATTCTTGGAATGATTTATCTCGATAATGAAAAACCATTCCAACGCGACGGCTCAAATCACTCATTTGATTTCAAACGTTTCATACTTTTAGGAACTGCATTAACTAGTTCACTGCTCGCTCTAAACCAACTCGAAAACGGTGGATTTACCGCATGGTTCTATGGGTTAGTTGGTTTGACAATCATCACCTTTGCTTGGTTTATTCTCGCATCTAAAAATGCCACCAAGAAATATATCGACATCGAAGTGTTTAAAACTCGCTCTATGGTCTATGCGTTAATTATTTATGCAGTTGTTCAAGCTATTACTTTGGCAGTTAATTTTGTTCTTCCACAGTTCGCTCAGTTAAGTCTCCATACAACTACATTGGTTGCTGGATTGGTTTTGATGCCTGGTTCAATTCTTGGTTCGGCTCTTAACCCACTCGTTGGAATTGTCTACGATAAATTCGGTTCAAAATATTTGATGATTATTGGAAATATCGGCTTTACGATCTTCCTTGGATTATTCGCATTTTTCACATCGAATATGACGGCAACAATTATTTGGATTTTGTACCTCTTGATGACAATTTCTAGAAACCCGGTCTTTACTTCAGCTAATACTGGCGGACTTGCGGAAGTTGACTTGCGATTCCAAGCTGATGCAAATGCTATTTTTACCACTTCTCAACAATTTGCTGGAGCCATGGGAACAACAATCGGATCTCTATTTTTGCAAGTTAAGGGTTCTAATATCGCTCTTCAAACTGAAATTGGGACCAGAAACTTCTTTATCTTCGTCACGGTTGTTGCAGCGTTAATGTTCATTGCGATCAATCGATTCTTGGCAAATAAAACCTCTAAATAACCAGAACCTCATTTTGTCAATGGAATCTTTTAATTACTAAATTAAGATTATTTGTCGCAAATTGATCAGAAAAACGTATTAAGAAGTATATGAATATTTCAAATTTAATTTCAATTATTATCTCTGTCGCTGCAATTTTGATTTCAACTCTTAATTCATTTTTGAATTTCCGACAAAACAGCTTCACTAATCAGTCATTAAAAGCAGATAAAACTTCCCAGGTTGTCGATATGTTTTTAAATGAGGTAGTGGTCGTTTACGATACGTACATAGATTCAGAAATGCGGTCGCAAAAAGAAGTTGTGGAATCTTTACCAAGTGGCGCGGACCTAGTGGATGACCAGACCACGCTTTACGTTCTTGAATTAGTTTCGAATATTCTAATCACCGATAGAATCAAGGTTTTAAATGTTTTAGAACGAGCGTCACTAGCCGCAGTTACTCAACCCATTCTTTTAGAAAGCTTATATGGGTCGATTGGCTTCGATTTCCTGGAGATATTTACAAAATTTGAGTCGACTATTAACGAATTTCCGAAGCATAAGTTTAATTCGATTAGGATTTTGCGTACGAAGTTTTCAAAGTATAATCTAGGAGATGAAAGAAATGACTAAAGAAGAAGCGACTTTAGCTGCCATAGAACAACTAAAAAGGATGTACAAAGAATCTTTAAGGATTAAAGAGGAGGGTATGTCTGCTGTGTATGGGATTAACCCTTATGCTAACACCGTGGATAAACAGTACAACGTTGTCCGCAAGCATGGCAAAATCGTTAGTATCAATGGCCATCCCGTGAGTGCGATCAACCTAGACCCGAATCATTGATTCGGGTTTTTTGATTTTCAAATAAACAGCATTATCCGGACTTAAATTATTTCTAGGTAAAATTAACCCATGGATAATTTCGATGACTTGAGGAATGCACTTGAATTTGGATTCCTTGATCAAAACACTCAAGCACCTGAAAATTTGAAGCCAGAATTAGTCACCAATAATGAAGATGAAACAGTTTTATCGCATATTTACGATGAATTAGCTACTTCAGAATCGTTCACTTTTTCAGTTGCCTTCGTTACTGAAAGTGGTCTAATAACTTTCAAAAGCCTTCTGTCAGATCTCAATCAAAGAGGCATTGTTGGCAGACTTATAACGTCTAATTATCTTAATTTCAACAGTCCAAAAGTTTATGGGGAGCTTCTTAAAATTCCGAACTTAGAAACCAGGATTGTCACCCAAGAGGGATTTCACGTTAAAGGTTATCTGTTCGACCACAGAACTTATCAAACGGCTATTATCGGAAGTTCAAATCTCACTCAAAATGCCTTGAAGAAAAATCTCGAATGGAATTTAAAAATCACGTCCACCCTACAAGGTGATTTGGTTAAAAATATAAATACGCAAATTGAAGCGTTGTGGACAAATGCCATTCCACTTTCTAAGGATTTCATCAATAATTACAAGATAAATTACAACCCACAAATTTTTCCTAAATTATCAAATCCAATTTCCAAAATCCAACCGAATAAGATGCAACTTTCGGCTTTGAAATCCCTGAAAGATTTAAGGCAAAAAGGTGAAACAAAAGGATTGGTAGTTTCAGCAACTGGAACGGGGAAGACTTATTTATCGGCATTCGATATCAAACAATTACAGCCAAAAAGAGTCTTGTATTTAGCTCACCGAAAACAAATTTTGGAGAAATCGCTTGAAAGTTTTAAGGAGGTTTTAGGTGGCAGCGATACTGATTTTGCTATTTACGACGGTGAAAATTCGGGCTCTAAATATACCTTTGCGACCGTTAATCTATTCTCGAAACCACAAAACCAAACCAAATTTAATCCAGAGCATTTCGATTACATCTTGATTGACGAAGCGCACCGAATAGCTGATGGCGACACCATGTATCAACGAATTTTGGATTACTTTAATCCACGATTCTTACTCGGAATGACGGCCACTCCTGAAAGAACCGACGGTACAAATGTTTATCAATTCTTCGATTACAATCTAGCTTATGAGATTTCTTTAAGTGACGCCTTGGAAGCTAATTTACTTACTCCATTTCACTATATTGGCGTAACTGATTACGAAAATGACGGTCAAAAGGCATCCGATACTGCCGATTTGAAATACCTAACATCCGATCAGAGAGTTGATTATTTAATTGAGAAAACGAATTATTATGGATATTCAGGCGAGACTTTAAAAGGACTAATTTTCGTTTCTCGAATTGAAGAAGGACTTGAATTGTCCACCAAATTAAACGAACGAGGGTTCTCGACTAAATTCATTAGTGGTTCGGATTCAATTGCAGTTCGACAAAATGCTGTCGAACAATTGCAAAGAGGTGAATTGCAATACTTAATTACCGTAGATATTTTTAATGAAGGAATCGACATACCAGAAGTCAATCAAGTTGTTATGATGCGCCCGACAATTTCGAGCATTATTTTTCTCCAGCAGTTGGGCAGAGGTTTAAGAAAAACTTACAGTAAAGAATACCTGACAGTAATTGACTTTATCGGGAATTATAAAAACAATTTTCTTATTCCGATGGCCTTTGATAAGAGTAGGACTTCTAATAAGGAGATTATTCGACAAAATGTGATTGCACCAGATGTAAGCGGAGTTTCAACGATTAATTTTGAAGAGATTGCTCGCACAAAAATTCTTGAATCTATCGGGAATGCTGATTTTAGTTCCCTTGCTAGATATAAAGATGCCTATTTTTCTCTCAAAGAAAAGATTGGTAATCGTCCACCAATGCTTTTAAATTTTGAAGAACGGGGATCGATTCTGCCTGAGGATATCATTAATAAATTTAATGATGTTGCATATTTACAAGACCGCTTTGAACCTCACGGTGCAGTTCATTTTTCTAAACTTGAACATCAAATTCTTTATTTCCTGGGGAAGGAAATCGTCAATTCCAAACGATTAGTTGAAGTCGTTATTTTGAAAAGTATTTTGGATGGACAAATTCTCACGCATGATGAGTTAATAAACAAATTGTCTACACAGAATATTTGGTTTAACGATGGGACATTAGGCCAAATTGAAAGTATTTTGACTATGTATTATTTCATGGATCAAAATAAGCGTAAGTACGGGAATATGCCTTTAGTTCAAAGAGATAGAGGCATGTGGGAATTGTCAACTTCGTTTAAAGAACTACTTGAGAATGCTGAGTTTAAAAAGTATGTGGAGGATGCCTTAAATACTGCTGAAACGCATATTTCAAATAATTATGATTTGTCACAACGTTTTGAAAGAAATAAAAAATACACTCGTGCAGACGTAATTAAGCTGTTGAATTGGAATGGTGAACAGCCAGGTATAAAAATTGGTGGGTATTCATTGAGCGATGACAAAAGACATATCCCAGTTTTTATCACCTTGGACAAAAGTAAAAAGTTCGATTACATTGTCCGTTTTGAAAATGAATTTCTTGATCGAAGAACTTTTACTTGGAATTCGAAGACTCCTAGAACGTTGTCAAGCCCAACTGAGAAAATGATTTCCGAGATCAAACATTACGGGATGCTTCAAATATTTATAAAACGCTCGGATGAAATTTTAAAGGATGGTAATGATTTTTATTATCTAGGTGCGGCTCGGCCCGAGTCGTTTGAAGAAGTAGAGATTGAAAATAAGACTGGCAAAAAAGTAGCAGCCGTTAAATATGAATTGCAACTTGAAAACCCAGTGGACCCTAATTTATTCAAAGCACTTGTAGGTTAGCTTTTAAAATTCTGCCGGAAACAACTTAAAATAGAATTATTGAATTTTTGGGAGCTATATGGAAGACGAATATAAATTAATCGAAGTCGAGCACAAAGAACAAGTCCAAGACTTTTTTGATAAAAATCCAAATTCGATGTTTTTGCAAAGTTATGAGCAGTTTCAATTGTTGAAAATGCGAGGTGGAAAAGTTCATTTCTTAGCTTTAGCTAGTGAAAACGAAGTCGTTGGCACGATTGTGATGACAGAGGCTAAAACTAGATTATTTGGGCCTGTGTTTATCGCAGAACGTGGACCAGTTTTTAAAAATCTCAAATCACTAAAATTATTAACTATAGAAATTAAAAAATTTGCAGCCGAGCGTCAAGTTTTTTCTTTAAGAATCCGTCCTAATTTTATTCGCTTTATCAGAAATGAAAATGGTGAGATTCTAGAGACTGAAAATACCAGATTAATCTCAGCCCTCAAAAAAATCGGTTATAAAGAACATCCCGCTCGTCCAGGATATGAAAACGCAACTGGTTTTCCTCTATATCAATACACCAAGAATTTATCCAAATTAAATAACGAGAAAGAGTTATTTGACAGTTTCGGCAAAGATGCCAAATACTACATCCGTAAAAATCAGCAATTCGGTATCACCGTTCGATTGATAAAACGAGAAGAATTATCACTCTTCAAAAAAATCACTCAGATGTCCGCTGATCGAATTGGTTTTTCAGATAAAGATCTTGAATATTATCAAGATGTCTACGATGTTTTCAAAGATGATGCCGAGTTTTTGGTGGCTGAAATTAATTTCAAGGATTACATTGGTTCTCTAAATAAAGACATTAAAGACGCCACTGCAAAAGTTGAAAAACTTAAAGATAAACCAAAGGCATCAAGACAAATCAATGATCTGCAAGAATTTACCATCAATAAAAATATTGAGAGAATTAAACAAGCTGAGAAGTTTATTGAAGAAGATGGACAAACGGTCACTTTAGCAGTTGGCTTGTTTGTTTTTCAAGGAAGTGAAGTCGATTATCTTTTTTCGGGGACAAATGACAAATATAAAAACTTCTACGGACCTTATGAAATCCAATACGAAGTCATGCAAAGAGCCATTGAAAAAGGTTTTTCAAAATATAATTTCCTAGGTATTTCAGGAATTTTTGATGGTAGCGATGGTGTGTTAGATTTCAAATTAGGTTTCAACGGTCAAGCTGAAGAAATGTTGGGTGAATTTGAAATACCTACGGTAAAATCAACTTATTATAAATATCAAATTTATCGTCGATTGATGAAAATTAGATACGGGATTAAAAACATTCTGAAAGGCAAAACACATGAATAATAAAATAAAAATTAATAACTTAGTCGCTTTTATAGCCTTCGTTATCTTTGCAATAATCGCCGTAGGTGTTTTAACCGATGCTTCTTGGGTGCACGCAGTTGATAAAGCAGGACAATCCGTAGTTCGCCCCAATGGCTCTTATTCTGACTTCGGTAAAACATTCTTCACTTGGGTTACTTTCTTAGCTCAACCAATCACAGCAATGGGGCTAACCGCTGTAGTTGCAATTATTGCATTGTTAGTTAAGAAGAATGTTAGAGTTGCGGCCTTCATCGTTGTGAACGTTGTAGCTGGTGCCGGAGTGATGTGGTTGATAAAACAAGTCATTCGCCGCGCTCGGCCAGAGGTGGCCAATCGTTTGGTCGAAGAAAACGGTTTTTCATTCCCATCCGGGCACTCAACAAATGCCATGGTTTTCTATGGTGGTTTACTTGTTTTAGCCCTTCTATTTATCAAAGAAAAGAAAGCTCTTAAAATTGCGATTGTCAGTGTCTTAGCAGTGATTGTCCTAGCCATTCCAATCAGCCGCGTTTATTTGGGCGTTCATTATCCAACTGATGTTTTAGGTGGATTGATGTTAGGTTTAATAATTCTTACTGTCTCCACAAATTTGATACTTTTACCAAATACTATTAAGTCGAACAAATAATGTTCGACTTTTTTATTACAAAAGTTTGACCTTCTTTGACCAAAGAGTTATACTACTTTTGTAAAGTAATTGAAGGAGGAATTCTAAAATGATTAAACCTTTAGGAGACCGCGTAGTACTTGAAGTTAAGGAAGAACCTGAAGCTTCAGTTGGCGGAATTTTAATTGCAAATAACGCAAAGGAAAAGCCATTAACTGGTTCAGTTGTGGCTGTATCTGAAGTTGCTGTAGGTGACATGGAAGCGCCAAAGGCAGTTAAAGTGGGTGACTTAGTTGCCTTTGATAAATATGCTGGTTCTACTATCACCGTTGATGGAACCGACTACTTGGTAGTTCACGAAAAAGATATTGTGGGGGTAATTGACTAATGGCTAAAGAAGTTCGTTTTTCTGAAGATGCACGTAAGCGCATGGTGGCAGGTGTCGACAAACTTGCTAACACTGTAAAAACTACAATTGGTCCAAAGGGACGTAACGTGGTTTTGGAGCAAAGTTATGGTGCTCCTACAATTACTAATGATGGTGTAACTATTGCTAAAGCCATCGAACTAGAAGATCACTTTGAAAACATGGGTGCAAAGCTCGTGGCTGAAGTCGCTTCTAAGACTAACGATATTGCAGGAGACGGTACTACAACCGCAACTGTTCTTACCCAAGCTATCGTTAACGAAGGTATGAAGAACGTTACTGCTGGTGCAAATCCAGTTGGAATTCGTCAAGGAATTGAAAAAGCCACTGCTGCTGCTGTTGAAGCATTGGCAAAGATTTCTAAAGACGTTAAGACTAAAGAAGACATCCAACAAATAGCAAGCATTTCTGCTGCAAATGAAGAAGTTGGTTCTTTGATTGCTGACGCTATGGAAAAAGTTGGTAACGATGGTGTTATCACTATTGAAGAATCTAAGGGTATTGAAACTACTCTTGATGTAGTTGAAGGTATGCAATTCGATCGTGGTTACATGTCTCAATACTTTGTAACTGACAATGACAAGATGGAAGCTAACCTTGATAATCCATACATTCTTTTGACCGATCAAAAGATTGGAAATATTCAAGACATTCTTCCAGTTCTTCAACAAGTTGTTGAACAAGGCCGTGCAATGTTGATTATTGCTGATGACATTACAGGTGAAGCTCTTCCAACTCTTGTTTTGAATAAGTTGCGTGGAACATTTAATATTGCAGCCGTAAAAGCTCCTGGATTTGGTGATCGTCGTAAGGCTCAGCTTGAAGATATTGCTATTTTGACAGGTGCTACGGTAATTACTGAAGATCTTGGAATGGCTTTGAAAGATGTCACTCTTGAACAACTTGGTTCTGCAAGCCGCGTAAATATCACTAAGGACAATACAACTATCGTTGAAGGTCAAGGTGATAAGGCAGCTTTGGCATCACGTGTTGAAGGTATTCGCCAAGAAATCGAAAACTCAACTTCTGATTTCGATCGTGAAAAGTTGCAAGAGCGTTTGGCTAAGTTGAGCGGAGGAGTTGCTGTGATCAAAGTTGGTGCTCCTACTGAAACTGAACTTAAAGAACGTAAGTATCGTATTGAAGACGCTTTGAACGCTACTCGTGCCGCAGTTGAAGAAGGATTCGTTGCCGGTGGTGGGACCGCTCTTGTTAACGTAATTCCTGCCGTTGAAGCATTGTCTGAAGAAGGTGATGTTCAAACTGGTATTAACATCGTTAAAGTTGCTCTTGAAGCTCCAGTTCGTCAAATCGCTGAAAACGCTGGTTTCGAAGGTTCTGTTATCGTTAACAAACTTAAGGAACAAAAAGAAGGTACTGGATTTAACGCTGCCAACAACACATGGGTAGACATGGTTGAAGCTGGTGTTGTTGATCCAACCAAAGTTACTCGTTCAGCACTTCAAAATGCTGCTTCCGTATCTGCTTTGTTGTTGACTACTGAAGCAGTTGTTGCTGAATTACCAAAGCCAGATGCTCCAGCTATGCCTGAAGGCATGGGTGGAATGCCTGGAATGATGTAATGTAAGCACTTAGTGAGTGAAACGAACTTAGTGCGCGCTTATGCAAAGCTAATGTAAGCACTTAGTGAGTGAAACGAATTTAGTGCGCACTTATGCAGAATCATTTGAGTTCTAGAACTTCAGTTCTTAGAACGGATTGATGGCAGCTAATAAGTAACGAATATTTAAAGAGTCTGACCTAGTTCAGGCTCTTTTTTGTTGCCAATAATCAATTCAGTTTAAACTATGTTTGTGAATAGAAATAACCAAGTTAAAAAAATGGTGGCTGTAATCATCGTTTCAATACTGAGTTTTTTAGTAGCCGACAATGATGCTATTTTTTATAAGCAACCAGTCGGCCTTGTTACTGCTGTTAAAACCGTTGATAAACAAGAACAAAAAGATGAATTCGAAAATTCGGATATCACTTTTACACAACAATTAACTGTTCACTTACAAAATAAAAGTAAGAAAACCATCCATCTTACAAACGACGTCGTTGGTTCACAACTTTTGAGTGAAAAGTATTCCGTTGGCCAAAAACTTCTTTTGCAAAATTATCAAGGGGAATACAGTATTTATTCTTTAAAACGAGATCAAATCATCGCACCTTTGGTTGTGTTGACACTTAGTTTTATAATCATTTTCGTCGATTTCAAGAAATACTTGTTTATTTTGTTAAGTTTGACTGTCAACGCTGTGCTCTATTTTGTTTTCGTAATTTTCGATGTTTCCAGTGGCCGATTTAACGTGATTATTGGTTCATTAGTTTTGGCCATACTATCTACGTTGGTGACTTTTGGTTTAATTATCGGTTTCAAAAAATCATCAGTTATTGCAATTGTTTCAACAATAGCCGCGTCATTAGTTTCCGTATTGATTGCTTTTGTTTCTATCTATTTAACCGGAAATAACGGAGTTCATTTTGAAAATTCAGAATTCGTCACCCAGCCGCCAACCACCCTCTTTTTCGCTCAAATGATTATCAGTGTTCTAGGGGCGGTTATGGATGAAACGTCTGACATTACGGCCGCTATTTTTACGATCTCAGAAGAAAATCAAAATTCAACTTTTGCATCGCTTTTTAAGCATGGAATGTCGGCCGGAAAAGAAATTATGGGAACTTTGATAAATGTCTTGTTCATGATTTTCATCGGCGAATTAATTCCTATGTTCCTGGTTTATTTAAGAGATGGAAATGAGTGGTCATATATTTTTGATCAAGTTCTAAATCTAGGTATTCTGCAGACGATTACTGCTGGAATCGGAATCGTGATTGCCGTCCCAATTACAAGTTATCTTTCAGCGATTTCTAAAAAGAAGGTGCGCTCATGAACGGAATATCAATTTTATTAATTATTTTTATCCTATTGACACTCATTGTAGGTGGCAAGATTGGTTTCAGAGCGATACTTGGGTTGGCGACCAATTTCTTAATAATTCTGATTGCTATTACATTACTGAACTGGGGCTTTAATTTTTGGATTGTCAGTCTGATTACTGTTTCTGCATTAATTGTTTTAACGATTGCGCCAAATTCAGATGATTCCAAAATTTCCGATTTATCAATTAAAACAACATTTATTGTTGTGGCTTTGATTCTTATTCTAATTACCGCGTTGCAACTGGGTCTCCATCTTGGCGGTTGGGGCGAAGAGAGTTTAGAAGATTTTGAGGGTTTTTCAACTGCCATCGGTATTGACGTTAAAAGGTTATCGATATTAGTGGTGACTATTTCAGTTATTGGAGCGGTTGCTGAAGCTAGCATGGCGACCACAGCGGATTTATTCGAATTAAGAGAAGACAATCCTGAAATTGTTTCTACGAATTTCTTGAATGCTTCAAATAAAATATCCACTCAGATTCTAGGGACAGCTATTACAACCCTTCTATTTGGAATGCTGGGAAGCAATTTACCATTAATTATTTGGTTTAAAAAAGTCGGCCTTAGTCTCGGTCAAATCGTTAATTCAAAGATTCTATCAATTGAACTAACAACTATGTTGCTTGGAATGTTAGGAGTTGTGGCATCAATTTACTTAAGTTCTTATTTTGCTTATAGAGAGTTTTTTGAAGTAAAAGTTTCCAAAGAATAATTTTCTTTTATTATTGTATAGATGGATTCTATTTACGAAAAATTACAAACAGTCGTTGACCGTGTCGACGAAATAAACAGTTTATTGTCTGACCCAGAAGTTATCGCAGACTCTAAGCGCTTTACAGATTTAAGCAAAGAATTAGCTAATCTAGCTCCAAGTGCGGAAGCTTATTTGGAATATAAGAAAGTTACTGATGCTCTTGCTGAAGCACATGAAATGCTTGGGGATGCTGACTTAGGTGAAATTGCTAAAAGCGAAATCGATGAACTTACTCCAAAAAAATCCGAACTTGAAGAACGCATGAAAATTTTGATGCTTCCTAAAGACCCTAACGATGATAAAAATATCATTTTTGAAATTCGTGGTTCAGAAGGTGGAGATGAAGCAAACATTTTTGCTGGTGATTTGTTTGATATGTATCGTCGCTATGCTGAGTCTCAGGGCTGGAAAATTGACGTTATCGATGACGCTCCTGGAACTGCCGGAGGCTTTTCTCAAATCACCTTCTTGGTTACAGGGGATTCAGTTTATTCAAAACTTAAGTTCGAAATGGGCGGTCATCGCGTTCAACGTATTCCAGAAACCGAATCTAAGGGCCGCGTCCACACGTCTCTTGCAACTGTTTCAGTTATGCCAGAATTCGAAGAAACACCAGGTCTAACCTTCGACGACATTAAAAATGATGTCCGAGAAGACGTCTTTCGTTCTGGTGGAGCTGGAGGACAAAACGTTAACAAAGTTTCCACTGGTATTCGTCTTACTCACGAACCTTCAGGTTTGGTCGTTCGAATGACTGAAGAGAGAACTCAATATGGGAACCGTGAAAAGGCTCAGAAATTATTAGTAAGCCGTTTGTATGAGCTAGAGGCATCTAAAAACGAAAGTGAATATGCTGAAGCCCGCAAAACTGGAATCGGAACTGGGGCCCGCGGAGATAAGGTTCGAACTTATAACTACCCTCAAGACCGTGTCACTGATCATCGTCTTGGGGAAAATTTTGCCCTGAAGCCTATTATGAAAGGCGATATGGATAAATTGATTTCCGCTTTGGTAATCGCCGACCAAACTGCGCGTCTTGAAGAAATAAATAATGACTAAGCTGCGCGTTTTAAGGTCAGAGTTTTTGGTGGACAATCCTGACGATGCGACGATTGATTATTTAATTAGGGGCGTCCTAGGTTTATCGACTGCAGCTTTTTTAGGCGAATTGAATTCAGAACTTACCTCTATCGACGAAAACAAACTTCGAGCTGCCCATAAAAGACTTTCTTTAGGTGAGTCAGTGCAATACATCACTGGCTCGACAGAATTTTTTGGACGCAAATTCGAGGTTGATTCAAGAGTTTTAATCCCCAGACAAGAAACTGCTGAACTTGTAGAATTCGTCCTTAAACAAAACAAGAAATTCGATTCGATTTTAGACGTTGGTACTGGTTCCGGAATTTTAGCTGTCACTTTAGCTAAGGAATTCCCCGAGTCTAAAGTTAAAGCTGTCGATATTTCTAGAGATGCGCTTGATGTTGCTAAAAAAAATGCTGAACTGAACAACGCGAATGTCGATTTTGTTGAGTCGGATTTACTAGAAGAAGTTACAGGAACTTTTGATTTGATTGTCTCTAACCCTCCGTACATCGCTGACGATGACCCTGAAGTTGAGCCGAGTGTCGATCAAAACGAACCCCATCTTGCGCTTTATGCGGGAAGCGACGGCTTAGATATTTATCGTCGCTTGATTCCACAAACTAAACATTTTCTATCTGACGATGGAATCATTGTTTTTGAAATAGGCTATAAGCAAGCTTTAGCAGTTTCTGAGTTGATTAAAGAATCGTTTCCCAATTCTGAGCCGCAAATAATTAAAGATTTTTATGGAAAGGACCGTTTTATTGCTTATGGAAACTAAAGTTTTTAAAGAGAATATCGAAGATGCTGTAGACCTTTTAAAACAAGGACAAGTAGTTGCGTTTCCGACTGAAACTGTCTATGGATTGGGTGGTGATGCGACCAATCCTGAAGCGATTCAAAAAGTTTTTGCAGCTAAAGGTCGCCCTTCCGACAACCCTCTGATTATTACTGTGGCTAATCCAGAAATGGTAGCTCGTTATGCTGATATCACTGAGGACGCTCAAAAAATTATCGAAACTTTTTGGCCGGATTCAATTACTATTATTCTCAATTTGAAATCAGCTGATTCATTGCCTGAAGTAGCGACCTCAGGCCTTTCAACTGCTGCTTTTCGAATGCCGGATAATCTAAAGACTTTGGAATTAATCTCAATACTCGATCGGCCAATTGTGGGTCCTTCTGCAAACACTTCGACTAAACCGTCTCCAACCACTGCACAACATGTTTTAGATGATTTAGATGGGGTAATCGCAGGAATTGTCGATGACGGGCCAACATCTGTTGGAGTCGAATCTACAATTCTAGATTTGTCTACAGATCAGCCAACCATTCTTCGACCAGGTAAAATCACAGCCGAATTAATCCGTGAAGTTTTGGGTGAAGTCGTGGAACCTGATTTATTAAACCTAACCTCAACCGAAGGTCCAAAGGCTCCTGGAATGAAATATCGTCATTATGCTCCAAGTCGAGAGGTTGTTACTTTTGATGATTTGGATTTGAAAAAATTGTCCACACAGTTAACACCACGAGATTCAGTTTTGGCTTTCGAAGATATTTTGAATCAACTTGATAGTATTGAACAATCTCAAAAATGGTCTTTAGGACAAACCGCTAAGTCTGCCTCTGAAGAGTTGTTTGCCGGCCTAAGGTATTTTGATAATGATTCTGATGGAATTATTTATGTTCAAAGAATGCCGGAAATAGGAATTGGTAAAGCATACAATAACCGCTTAAATAAAGCCTCAAGTGGAAAAATTCTCGAATAAATCTGAAAAATGAGCCAATTGTGCTCTTTTTTTATTTAATTTATGAATAATGTATGAATTCTATGATTTTAATGTGCGTAACAGTATTTTTTTACGTATAAAGATATATAAGGAAAAATATGTTTTTTCAATGGAGGCACGATGAATAAAAAAGAGCTATTGATTACCGGGGCAACACTTGCTGGTTTTGTTACTTTAGGAGGCGTCCAGGCAAATGCCGATCAAATTACCGTTAAAAGGGGAGACACACTAAATCAAATAGCAGCAACTTATAACACCACTGCAGCAAATTTGGCTGCGATTAATCATATTGTTAATCCAAATTTGATTTACGTTGGACAAATTGTCGATACCGGCACACAAGCTGCCGCTACTAATTCAACGAATGTCCAACCTCAAACATCCTCTGAAACGCAAGTAACTGAAAACACTACCGACAACCAGACTGCGGCTGTCACTACAGATGCTTCTAGTGAGACTAATGCTCAGGTTGAACAACTATATGCCAAAAACGCTCTAATCAGCACTGCTAGTCAGTATATTGGTGTGCCTTATGTTTGGGGCGGAAGTACTCCTTCTGGATTTGATTGCTCAGGACTAGTTCAATATGTCAGGAACCAATTAGGTTTTACTAATCTAGGCCGCACTACTTACCAACAAGCGGCCACCTTGCGTGCGATGGGTTATCAACCAAAAACGGTCGCACAAGCGGAACCTGGCGACCTTCTTTTCTGGGGTGGTACTGGAAACGAATACCATGAAGCTATTTATATCGGTAATGGACAAATGTTAGTTGCTCCACAACCGGGAATGAATGTTGAAATTGAAAATGTGTGGGGAAATCCACAAGCTTACAGTTTTACAAAATAAGTAAATCTTTTGGAGTGTTTGTCATCGACAACGCTCCATTTTTTGTAACAACAACCGAATCCTCAATTCTTACTCCCACTTGGTTTGGAATATAAATTCCTGGCTCGATACTAAAAGCCATATTTTCTTCGATGACTAAATCATTTCCTTGCATAATCGAAGGATATTCATGT
>JAISIV010000120.1 GCA_031261865.1 Lactobacillaceae bacterium
TTGATTCACGCATCTGGGTTACTGGTTTACTTTCAGGTTTATTATGGGCCGTAGGTCAAGCTGCTCAATTCGTTGGATTTAAAAAACTCGGTGTTTCAGTTGGTAATCCAATTTCAACTGCCGGCCAAGTAATAGGTAATGCTTTATTGGCCGCTGCTGTTTTAGGTGAATGGACAAATGCCAAGATGTGGATTTTTGGAATTCTTGCTATTTTGGCCGTTACTATCGGAGCAATCATGACTGCTCTTCCGGATAAAAATGCGCAGGCTGATACCAATCCTGAACGCAATTTCCCTAGCGGACTTGTCGCAATGTTGATTTCTACTGTTGGATATATGGGATATTTCATCGTTCCTAATCTGTTGAGTAAGTTCAAGTACATTCCAGCCACTATGAAGGAACAAAATAACGGTGTCGACTACATGACCGCCATCATTGCTCCTCAATCGCTAGGACAAATCATTGGTGCATTTGTAGTTGTTATCTTCTTTATGAAAGAAGCAAACATCATGTTCCAAAAAGCAACTTGGAAAAATATCGTTACTGGTTTAGTTTGGGCATTAGGAAATGTATTCATGTTCATCTCAGCCGCAAATCCAAGTATTGGACAAGCAACCGCTTCTACTCTTTCCCAAACAGGATCAGTTGTAGCCGTGCTTGGTGGAGTTTATATCTTAGGTGAAAAGAAGACTCGTCGACAAATGACCTTCGCTCTAATAGGGGTTGTGTTCGTTGTTGTCGGTGCGATTATGATTTCTAATTTAGCAAAACTATAATCATTGAAGTCCTGATTAATTCAGGGCTTTTCTTTTATAATAAAGTTGTTGCTTACAAAAAGTAAGGAGAAAGTTATGAAAATTGGAATTATCGGAGCAAACGGAAATGCTGGTTCAGCACTAGTTGCTGAGGCTTTGAAGCGCAGTGACCAAGTAGTTGCATTTGTTCGTGACGCTAAAAGAACATATCAAATGTTTGGAACAAATGATTCAATCGAAGTGATTGAAAAGGATGTTTTCGATATCAATGAACACGATTTAAAAGATTTGGATGCTTTAGTCGACACTTATCGTGCGGCTCCTGGTCAAGAAAATTATCATGTTAAATTAGCCGAACATCTTACAAATCTCGCTAAAGGAACCGATTTGTTGGAATTATTTATCCTTGGTTCCTCTACTCTTAGAAATCCTGATGGTAGTGTAATGGCAGACGAATTACCAGGACACGAAAATGATGCTCCCTGGATCCCTGGAGCAATTGCTCAAGGAAAGGAACTAGATTTCCTCCGCACGGTAAAAGATGTTAATTGGATTGGTTTTTCGCCACAACAAGCCTTCTATCCGGGTCCTGCTAGTGGGTATAAAATCGGTAAAGACGATTTGATGATTAGTTTAAGAACTGGTCAATCATCAATTTCAACTGGAAATGCTGCAATGGCAATTCTTGATCAATTGCACAAACCAGAATTCATTAAAGATCGTTTTACTGCTTCAGACGTATAGATTAAAAAAGTTTGGCATAATAGCCAAACTTTTTTGTTTACAATTGATTTTCTTTTTTCCAAACTGAATCCAAAAACGCTTTTCTTCTTGCATGTTCAAGTTCGAAACGCTCAGGGTCTTTCTTATAAAAATCTTGATGTTCTTCTTCGGCTACCCAAAATGTTTTAGCCGGTTCAATAGAAGTAACAATTTCTTGATCATCGAAAATTTGAGAATCTTGTAATTCCTGCTTTGACTTTTCAGCAATTTTTTTCTGTTCTTCGGAGTTAACAAAAATTACAGGACGATAATTGTCTCCTCTATCTTGGAATTGCCCGGTTGCATCCGTAGGATCAGCAGTCTGCCAATAAAGATTAACTAGATCCTCATAAGAAATTTGAGAATCGTCGAACCAAATTTCAACCGCTTCGGTGTGCCCGGTAGTATGACTAACGACATCCCTATAAGTTGGGTGGTCTTTGTGTCCCCCAGTATAACCAGATAACACAGTATTTACACCTTTCATTTCTTCAAAAGGTTGAACCATGCACCAAAAACATCCACCTGCGAAAATTGCTGTTTGTTCTGCCATTATGCCGTAAGCTCCTTTAGTTTGTCGGGACGAAAAACAGCTATTTTAGGCACGCCATCAACCATAACTAGCGGAACTGTTTGGAAGCCTTGAGAAATTAGCTCCTGAATGGCGGTTTCATCGTGATTGATGTTTCTCTCGGTAAATTCAATTCCTAATTGCTTCAAAGTTTCTTTTGTCATTTTGCACGAAACACATCCGTCTTTTGTAAATACAGTAATATTTTTCATTATATTTTTCCTTTTTTATTTAAATGGATTCCAATAGCGGCCGTGGTTATAAATAAACAAACCAATGCCTAGGAGTGTGATTGCAACAACTAAAGCGATTAACAAGTAATCACGGCTTGTAAGTTTTTTATGCACGAACCAAGTTCGTCTCTTTTTGATTCCAAACCTTCGTAATTCCATAGCATAACTGACCTGCTCGATTTTGTTAAAACTATTAATCATCAATGGCCAAATTACGTGAATCTCACCTTGTATTCGCTTTTTCAGGTTTTGTTTTTCGTTGATTGAAAAATAGCCTTTGGCCATTTGGACATTTCTGGAATTGCGGTAATTTAATTGCAATTCCGGGATATACCTCAGAGCTAATGAGACTGAAAAAGCGATTTTGTATGGCACGCCAATTTTATTCAAGGATGCAGCGAATTGATTTGGGTTCGTTGTAAAGAAGAAAATGATGGCTAACGGCACTGTAATGAAATATTTCAAGACGAGCGCTAATTCATAGAATAAAAGTTCTTGCGTGACTTGGAGATATCCGATTTTCAGAATATTGTGGGTTGTCCCAAAAATTTTAGTTCCGAACCCCGGATCGATGACAATATACATGCCCAAATTAATTAGAGCAAAGATTGCTACTAAGATAACAATCGTTTTATACTCGCGATATCGAATTCGGCTAAACAAAAGCGCAACTGTCGAAAGAACTGCCAGTACGAAGAGATAACGAACATCGAAACTAAACATAGAAATAGCTGAAATCAAAACGAATAACAATAATTTCGAAATCGGATTAAAATTTTCGAAAAAAGAATTACGAGGACGGTAACCTAATACACCAGTTTGAGTATTCATTTATCCTCACCTCCAGCGATCAATTCAGCTTCGATTAACAGAGTTTTATCTTTAGCAAACTCCTTTGAAGACAAGAAAATCTGCACTTCTCCATCCTTTAAAAGCAGAATTTTGTTTGCGAAGTTAGTGGCCAATTCCATATCATGAGTAACGTAAATGATTGTAGTTCCGTTTTTTCGCAGCTCGTCCAAAACCTTGAATAAAATTTCTTGGTTTTGTTTGTCCAACCCGGCAGTTGGTTCATCAAGCAAGAGAATTTCCGGGTTTAAAACAATTGACGAAGCAATTGTTACTCGTTTTAGTTGACCAAAACTTAAGGCCGTTAATGGCCAGTTTCGGTATGGATAAAGTTCGAGTTTTTTTAAGATATCAATCGCTAAAGCTTCAGAATTGTCGACTTCAAAATTATCTAGCGGGGCCTTTACTTCTTCTAGAACAGTCAATTCTGAAATCATCAAGGTTGGTTGTTGAAGGTTATAAGAAATCCTTTTGGCCCGAGTTATGATATCTGAATTAGTGACGTCATCTGGATCCAAAATTATTTGTCCAGATTTTATTGGCACAAAACCAACTAAGGCGTTTAGAAGCGTTGATTTTCCAGAACCGTTTCTTCCGACTATAGCAAGTGTCGAACCCTGACTAATTGTAAAATCGACATTTTGAATTTGATTTTTTTGATTATCCAAAGAGACTGTCAGCGACTTTACTTCGATTGAATTTAAATCCGCAGCTGGGGTAAATGAATTCAATTTTAAATTCGAATTTAAATTCTCAAAAATTGGATTCTTTTTTACCTGAGTTGGTTTT
>JAISIV010000069.1 GCA_031261865.1 Lactobacillaceae bacterium
TAAGAGGTTTTTATGACATAAAAATTAATTTAAAAAGAACTTTTAGTTATTTACGTTTCCTTAATGTAATATTTTTGAAATTAGGCACATTGAAACCAAAAGTTAATGCATAGCCCGAGGCACCTGAAACAACGGCAATTGCAACAAAACCAGTGATGTAAGACCAAATTGTTTGGTTGATGATGACGCTTTTTTTCTTGAGATTGGCAGCAACGCTGTTTGCCGCACTAAAAATAGAATTCTTGGTGGCGATTTTGAAAGCCGCATTCACGTTGTTGATATAAGGTTTAATGGTCGGCAAAAGTTCAGGGTCGTTAATGGCCTTGATTAAGGCGGTTTTTAAATTCGAATAACTAGTTTCAGAAATATGATTAATATAATACAACTGGACACCAGTGTTAACGGACAGAATCAGTCTATTTGTATTAATCCGTCTTACTAATTCCGTTGGCTTTCCTTGAAGAATTTTAACTGCTTTATCAATCGTTTTTCGAATAAATTTCGCACCTTCGTTTAAGATGGAATATTGATCTTCAGGCAATTTTCCCTGCCTATATAAGGTGATTGCATCCTGATATTTCTTTATAGCATCACGAGTGATTTCGGTTTGTTTTGCAACTTCTTCATCCTCTCGTTTTTTTTGTTCAGCAGCCTGATCGACACTGCTGGAGCTAGTTGATGACTCTTCAGAAGATGAACTCGAGGAAATTTCAAGAGGATCATCAATCTTCTGTTCAGTTTTGTCCTCATAATTGTATGGTGGTACGTAATAGGAACTTGCAGCAGAAGATGACTCAAGATTATCGGTTGGTTGTTCAGGTGTCGTGTTGTTTTCTGCTGAGGTTGATACGTCGGGAATCGCACTTTCTTCGCTTGAAATAACACCACTCTCATCTGGATTAGAACTAGAATAAGATGGTTGATCCTCAGCAGAAGAGGAATCAGGAATGTTGGAACTAACATCGGGCGCAGGTGCAGAGGAACTAAGAATGGGGTCTGATGTTGCTGTTGACGTTTCATCCTCAGCAAAAACGTTTTTAGTATTGAGTCCAAAAAACATAATTACCACCAATAAAATTGTAATTAGTTGCTTTCGCTTTTTCATCTATTCCCCTCCTTAATTTATGTTAGACACTCCAAGTGCGTTAATATCAATCCAAAATACAAGATTTTTATCTTTGTCATAAACTTGAGCAAAAGTACCTCTTGTATTCGTTTTGACTATTGGTCCCAATAATTTGACGGTTTGAGCACCTAATTGACTGTTATCTGTCACAACATATTTATACAAGTTTTTAAATTTTATTTCAGTCGGTACTAATGAATAACCGGGATAAAATTTCACTGTGGCAGACTCTGGATAAATGGTCGCAGAACCTTTAACGTTCTGAATTACTGAAATACCGTCATTTTTATCTTTCTTTTTGTCTTTATCCATAAAACGTAAAAAGTTTTCTTTGGGTTGCTTCACCGAGAGTACATTAGCAACAAGAGAAAAAGATCCATAAATTACCAAAATCGTAATAAAGAGTTGCAGCGTTATAGTGGTAAATTTCTTAATCATTATTGCCCTCCTTATTGATAAACATTAGGCCTATAATGATTGGCATGCCTAGGAGGAATGGGTAAAAATACCGTAGCATACCATTAACGGGAACACTTAAGTTAACCAAATAAGCAATTAGAACTGGTGCGATAGGCACAAAGAGGACCCACTTTTTCTTTTGGATTAAATAAAAAATTATTAGAACCATGGCCCACGCTAGAAGTCCTATATTGGATGGTATAGAAAGTGGTCCCGCAGCGGATAAATGCCAAGCATCATTCATTATTTTCGCTCTAGTTTTGAAATCAGTTATATGTTTATTTAGTTGTAGTTTTTTTCCAATCTTATTAGACCAAGGAATGTTTTTGTTTTTATAAATATCTTCTGTGAAAGTAAACGCGAACGGTAACTCGGAATAATATGCTTGTTTAAACGGATAGTAAGCATTGGATGTCGTGTCAAAAAAAGCAGATAAGTATTCACCTGGGAACATCTTATTGAGTCTAAGATAGGTGGACCAATAAATAATATTTCCATCATTTCCGTATTTATCTTTGAACATCTGAATTTTTGTTCGTCCAGAAAAAGAAGCCACCGGATCCGAATTAACGGGAGAGTACCTTAGCGCGGTGGTTTGGTCAAAAGCTGGCAGGATTTCTTCTTTGATTTTTTGTGGAATTTGGTCGTAGTGCCTTGCAAAAACACGAGCCATTTGTTGAGTTGTGAAATTTGGATACGAACCAAGGATCCTTTGTTGGAATCTTGAATTTGTCCCCATGAAAATGGCTGCTGTTGTGGCAACTAAAATTAATACACCTATGGCTGTTAATTTGATGATACGGTTCTGAAGTTCTTTAATAATCCATGGCACAAATTTCGCAATTAAGAAAGCAAGCAAAAATGGTAACGCAACTAGCGGTCCTGTTGATCGTGTAAACGAAATAAATATCGCGAGCAAAACGACGACTATAATCCGCCAGTCCAATACTTTTTTATTTCTTAAGGAATCATAAGCAATCAACATTGCCCAAGCCACGGCGATTGCCATAACCATATCTTTTTGAGCGGCAATACTGGTGAAAATCCAAAATGGTGAAACGGCTAAAACGAGGGTTACAACCCAAGTAACCACGGCATTAACTTCCCATTTTTTGAAATATTTGGCAATTCCAAAAATGACACTTGAAAAAGCAATTGATTGAACAGCATCAATAAAGAACCAGCCAAAAGCACCTTTAAATAATTTGAATAGGGCCCCAAATAACCAAACCATTGGTGCGGGCTGACCTGAAGAATAATCGGAAGCTACTGTCTTCAAATAAGGGTTGCCCATTTTCAAGAACTCAGAAATTGCAGCCACCGTATCGGCGTGGGCTAACCCTGGATACATAATCACCAAGAATACCACTCTCAGAGTTAGACCAATCATCATTAAAATTAGTGCATTTGGGTATTTAAGAAAACGAGCATGTTTTGAACTTGAAAAGCCTGATAAATAATTCCAGATAACCGATGATAGCGGGAAATACAATAAGAAATAGCCTATAAGCTGGGTTATGAAAACATAATGTCCGCTACCAGTTTTGGTGTAAACATCTATAGAAAAGTCAATTGCCGTCGCGTTGCCAATTACCGTGATTACCGTAATCAAAATTGAGAAAGCTAAAACGAAAAGATTAAATTTAGGTTTTCTTGTAAGGTATATTTTCCAAATAAAAAAAGAGATGCCCGCAAAAAGAAAACCTAAAATACCTGAAGTACTCGTTGAAACAGCGCTGATTAAGTCACCCTTGAAAATAACACTCGATGTTTCTCCGGAGGCTGAGTTAATTGCTTCGAATGGGAAAAGTTGAGAGGTGGTTGTATTTAAAAATGTCTGTAAATCAATACTCAAAAAATATCCAACTATTAATGGAATGAGGATTAGAAGAGATACTTGCAGTACCTTGAAAAAATTGAACCTAGATGCTTTCATTTTCGCCTCCTTTTTGAGTCAAAAGTTTGTCGACCGTGTAAATCATAATCATGATTAATCCAAGGTACAAAAAGTAGCTAGTTCGCGGACCATAGACGCCTGAAATACTGAAACCGACCAAAACCTTGGAAACGCCTGCCAGAACTAAAATGGCGATCATGTAGAAAGCTTCTTTTACTTCAAAAGCCAAGAACAAATGAATTACCAACATTGCAAGAACAAGTAAGAGTGTTAAATCTGGAATCAAGGTAATGGGTTTTGAGAAGTTCGTGAACGTGTAATTCAATGAATCCATTTTAGAAATCAACTCTTTTGAAATATCGATTGGTGTGTGCATGATTGCTATTGGCTCGGTGACAGCAATAATCACGAAACCCAAAAGGCCCGAATAAGCCGTTGAAAGTTTGTTTGTATTTCTTCTATTTTTTTCGAAACTAAGTAGAAACAAAGAAACTGTTAGAAAAAAGATTATCCAATTTTGAGAATTTAATAAAAACTCATTGTTAATAGAAACTAAGCTACTATCGACCTTCCCAAAAATGCTTAAATGCTCAAACCTTTTTAAACCATCTCCAGCTTCTTCTATCATTCTCTCTTTATTACCAGGGGCAACCAGAACGTTGATTAACCCGGAAATTGAAAGCAAAATGTTTGGCCAAATATTTTTCAGATTTAACTTTTCTCTTCCGTTTTTGAAAAACAGCAAATAAATAATCAATAGAGCAAAAAATGTGAGTGAAACCGCAACATTTACCTCGCTGAACATAGATAGAGCGAATGAAATTATTCCAAGAATTCTTGCAATTAAACTGACTTGTTTATTCGTCATTTTTTTCACGAGAATCAACATGCCAAAAGCAAACAACGAGAATGGCCAGATATAGTTTGTTGACATTGCATAAATACCGGCAGACTGATATGTAGTAAATGGTATGAAAACTAAAAAGAAAACAGACAAGACAATCTTCGAAAAGGTGTTTTTAAGGTTTAAAATCCCCGCTAGCGAATATAGGGTTAAAGTTATGGCAAAAATAGTACCAATTAACCACAACACTGGCTGGTTCGAGAACCAATAAGTCACGCCCTCCCAAACAAAACGAGATGACCAATTCTCATAACGTTTCAGCATAAATTTCAAGGTCCCAATTCCTGCTAACTTTCTTTTAAGGAACCAGGTCTGATCGACTCCGCTCCACCCTAAAGAAACCGCCACGAAAGCCCAGATCAAGGAAGCGGTGATGAACATATAATTATTTTTTAAGAAAATTCTACTTTTTAAAATCATAAAAACCCAAAACAAACTCTTCTTATTTTATCAGTCAAAGTCTTTTGGTTTTAGGAGTGACGATAAGGTAGATAAGTTCCACCACAAAAACAACTCCCGAAACAACTAGTAAGGCGGTGTACAAAATTGGATTTTTGAAACTTATTTTGACTTT
>JAISIV010000114.1 GCA_031261865.1 Lactobacillaceae bacterium
TTCCGGCATTCCATACACGATTATTAACCCAGTTATTTTTCACGGAGGTGAGGCTCGAAAACCGATTATTACCAATTCAAATGAAACCTCCTATGCCCAAAGTGTTTCGAGGAAGACAATCGCAAATGTTTATTACGACGTGCTTGTCAATAATAAATTCGTCAATGAACAAATCACAGTCGGAGACACTCTATAATTGTTGTTATGCCTAAAAGTGAATTTTGGAAAAATATAAAAAATAACCATAAAGAGAACGAGCCGTTTTTCAGTTTGGCCCCAATGGAAGCCGTTACCGATACGGTCTTTCGTCGAGTTGTTGATAAAGCGACTGCACCAGACCTTTTTTACACGGAGTTTGTGAATTCAACTTCAATTATCCACGAAAAAGCTAAGTTCTCAGCCGCCCACCGTCTATATGTCGACAAAGATGAAAAGACACCAATTGTTCAAATGTGGGGAAAAGACCCAGAGCATTTTAGAAAATCAGCTCTCGAACTTAAAAAGCAAGGTTTTCAAGCGATCGATTTAAACATGGGTTGCCCAGATCCCACTGTTGTTAAAAATGGTGGTGGCTCTGGTCTCATTAAAGAATTCGATAATGCTGCCGCAATCATTCAAGCCACTAAAGAAGCGGGGCTTCCGGTGTCCGTTAAAACCCGTCTTGGTTTCAATACAATCGATGACTATAAAGAATGGGTTCCTCATCTTTTAAAACAAGATATTGAGGTCCTTACAATTCATTTACGTTCACGTAAAGAAATGAGTAAAGTCGACGCCCATTATGAAGTTATTGATGAAATCATAAAGATGCGCGATGAAATCGCGCCGAATACATTAATTCAAGTTAACGGTGATATTAAGTCCCGCGAGCAAGGTATGGAACTTTATCGTCAGCACCCAGGAATTGACGGGATAATGATCGGCCGTGGAGTTTTTGAAAATCCGTTTGTCTTTGATGAAAATCAAGATCACTCTCAAGAAGAGATGTTTGATTTATTCAAAATGCAACTCGATTTATACGATGATTACATCGAAAATATTGGAAAAAAACGTTTCGAGACGCTTAGAAGATTCTTCAAAATTTATGTCAGAAATCTTCCTAATGCTGCTCAATATCGTGATCAATTGATGCAAACTCATACTACACAAGAAGCAAGAGACATTATCAAGCAAGTAGAACGCGATATGGCCGAAATGAAAGACCAAGAGGAAGCAGTATGACAAATTCATTCCCACAAGTAGTCACGATAGCTGGTTCGGATTCCGACGGAAGTGCTGGCGCCCAAGCTGATTTACATAGTTTTTTTGCACGTAAGGTTTACGGTGTATCAATTCTTGTTGCCGCAGTTTCTGGGAATTCGTACGGAATTACAAACCAACACCTCTTCCCACAAGATTTCATCGATGAAGAATTCAAAGTAATTGCTGAAGATTTCGAGGTTCGAGCTGCAAAAACCGGAATGCTTGGTGATGCTCAGACTATAAAAACTGTTATCAAGAATCTCAAGCAATACGATTTTGGAAAATTAGTTGTTGATCCTGTTATCGCCACAAAACACGGTGCAAAGTTATTAACCGATGAAGCTATAGAATTGTTAAAAAACGAATTGCTTCCTATGGGTCTAGTGACCACACCGAATATTTTTGAAGCTGAAATATTGTCCGAACAAGAAATTCAAAGTGATGAAGATATGTTGACGGCTGCAAAGAAAATCCAATCATACGGTGTTAAAAATGTTGTTATCAAAGGTAGACACCCGCAAGATAGTAACCAGGATACGGTTATTGACTTCGTCTTAATGGAAAATGGTGACCAATTTTTCTTGCCAGAAAAATACATCAATACAACTCACATTAACGGAACTGGCGATACTTTTTCTTCGATTATTGTCGCTGAGATTGCTAAGGGAACAGATTTAGTACAAGCAATTAAGTTGGCCAAAACACTAACTAATCAAGCCATTCGATATGGAATCGACGTTGGACATCAGTACGGTCCAATTAATCATCTTGAATTACTATGACACAGCTTTATGGCTGTGTTTTTTTTATAATTGAACATATGTCTTTTGACCACAAACAATTAAACGGCTTGACTCTTGCATATATGGGAGATGCTGTATACGAAAAAGAAATAAGGGAATATTTAATTAAAAAAGGTTTAACTAAGGTAAATGAACTGCAACGACAAAGTAAGATGTTTGTCTCTGCTAAGGCACATGCTCAAATTTTTAGGACCCTGTTTGACCAAAATTTTTTTACCGAAGCTGAACTAGATATTTTCAAACGCGGCCGAAATTCACACCCTCATACGAAGGCCAAAAACACGGACATTGTTACCTATCAAATCTCATCAGGTGTTGAAGCTTTAATTGGCTTTTTATATTTAGATGGACAATCAGAACGTCTTCAAGAAGTAATTTTAAAAATGATTAAAACAGTAGAAGAAAGTAGTAAAAATTAATGGCTCAAACTGAAAACATCTTTGGCATGCACGCGGTTTTGGAAACTTTAAAAAACAATTCCAGCGTCCAAAAAATTTACATCAGCGACTCATTAAAGGCTGATCGAAAAAAACAAATTCTAGAAGCCGCCCCAAATATCGAAGTTGAGCCCGTTAAAAACTCCACGTTAGATAAGATGAGCCAAGGCCAAAATCATCAGGGTGTAATGGCAACGATTGAAGCTTATTCTTATGCGTCAATTGATGAAATCTTCGCCAAAGCAAAAAAACAGAATCAAGATCCTTTTATTGTGATTCTTGATGAAATAGAAGACCCACACAATCTAGGATCAATTTTAAGGACTTCAGATGCGGCTGGGGTTTCAGGAATTATCATCCCTGATAGAAGAGCGGTTCAACTTACCCCAACTGTTGCTAAAACTTCAACAGGAGCCATTGAACATGTTCCAGTTGCCAAAGTTAAAAATTTGAATAATGCCATCGATGATCTCAAAAAGAGGGGTGTTTGGATTTTCGGAACCGATATGAACGGTACTAAATACACTCAATGGGACGCTAAGGGTCCAGTAGCAATTATTATTGGAAATGAAGGAAGAGGTATCAGTCCGCTTACAAAAAAGAAAGTAGACGAAATGCTAACGATTCCAATGGTTGGACACGTTCAATCTCTCAACGCTTCTGTCGCCGCTGCTCTCTTGATTTATCAAGGATTCAACTCCAGGCAAAAGTAATATCTATTAAAAAATTATTTATATTCCTACAGGAATACATTATTATTTTTTGAAAAATATTTAGGTCCCGTTTTATTCAAATTTTGAAATCCAAAGGCGTAATTAAGGCTTTTTCAACCTATTCTAAAAATAATATTCGTCGAAAATAGACCTACGGCGAAAAAATGTTCTCTATTTATCCATAAAAATTTCATATACATTTAGCAACAACAAATGAAAAGGGAGTTTTTTTATGAGTATCAACGACGCATTAATCTTGATTAAAAATGGGGATGAGATTGGCTATCTGACGATCATCAATGAAACCAAAGGTTTCCTAAGGAAAATCTACAATAAGACTTTGCATCATGTTTTAGAATTTGATGAGTGGCAAAGTGAGGCTTTGGATGTTTTAGTTAAAACCGTTAGAGTGTACGATTTGGATAACACAGCAAAGTTCACAACTTTTTATTTCACGGCATTAAATAACAAGGCGATTGATTTATTAAGGGCGAGTCAATCAACTAAGGAACAGTATCTTAGAAATGGAATTCCATATTCTTATTTATTGGAACAAGGATACGATGTTGTTGACAATTCTATTGATGGTAACTTAGCTGATATTTTCGTAAAAGAAGCTTTTGATCAACTGGATCTAAGAACGCCAATAAGACAGGCCGCATATCTAAATCTTTTTCATGAAATCGATTTAGGAGAGAGTGACATCCATATCAGGTCATTCCAAAGGGCCACAAGAAATCTGTACCAAGAGATTTCAGATTATCTGTATAGAGATAGCGATGCAGCCTAGAGCGTGATATTATCTTAGTTATGTTTAAGTATCTAAGAAGCGTAAACGAAGAAATGAAAAAGGTTACATGGCTTACCGCT
>JAISIV010000121.1 GCA_031261865.1 Lactobacillaceae bacterium
AAAAAGAATATTGTCCCAAAAATATAAATCATCAAACTTACTGAAAAATATTTAAAGACCGATTTAGAGCCTCCAACTAGCCAGGCCGTCAATGGCAGAATAATGAACCATGAAGCATCTTCAATAAATTGAACAATAATCATCGGTGTGAACCATGGAATAAATTGGTCGATTGGTGATTGAATCGCAATGACGCTATCAAGACCACCAGCGTTGTGCCCTGCCCATGAAGCAATGACATAGTTACTAAAAATCTGAAGTAAGACAGTCACTGCCGTTAAGACACAAATTTTTCTCCATTCAGTTTTACAAAAAATAATTAATGTGTTCATGACCGTCGTAATTGCTTTTTCCGTTTAGCTTTGATGATGATTAGTGTGGTGAGGATTATGGCCGTCATAATAGAAACTCCTATTCCTACCCAGTTAATAGGTTTTGTAGTTTTCAAAGTTTTCGGAGCATCAGTTAAGTGTCCACGCACCAATAAACGATGCGAGTTAATCATGTAAGGTGTGCACGTAACTAGAGTCGTGTAGTTTTTGTTGGGGACAATTTGAATATCTGAAAGTTCTTCCGGAGTGACGGTTTTAATTTGATCGACTTTGTACCAATACTTACCGTAAGCGGTTTTTGTATAAAAATAATCATTTTTTTTAAGTTGGTTTAAATTAGTAAAAAAAGTTGAAGTCGGGTCGCCATTGTGAGCGGTAATCACTGTATGAATTCCGCTGCCTCCCATTGGAAGGCTTGTAGTGTTCATTAAACCGGCACCCTTAGAAAGTTGAAATTCACTTGTTCCATTAAAAACTGGGAGGTTGACGCTGATTTTAGGAATCACAATCGTTGCGATGACCGGTCCAAGTTTTTTGATGTCTGCTTGATTAGTGATACCATAACTTTTTATCAGGGTCTGATTATATTTTTTTAGCAAGTCAGCATTTTCTTTACTAGTTGGATTTTCATTTTGTTTTTGAGCAGCTTTTTTTATTTCAGCTTTTTGAGCCTTGGAAAGTTTTAGAGAATTCTCAGTGAAGTTTTTAGTAACCTGATATTCAATTAAAGATTTTTTAATGTTGAAATATGTTGGAATCGCTAAAATTAATAGACCAAAAAAAATCAAGGCATATGCAATTGTGATTCTCTTTTTGATATGTTCATTGTCAAAAAAAATTGTAAAAAAAAATCACTCAGTGAGTGATTTAAGTGTTAATTATTTTGTTGCTTTTTTAGATTTAACTTTCAAGCCGGTAGCCACGAGTCCACCACCAAGTGCGATAAAGACTAGAGCTCCAATTCCACCCGTGATAGGGAATTCACCCTTGGAATAGTTAACAACATTTAGATCGGTCGCATCGGCGATTCCATTGATATCTCCACCCATACCTGTAGTACCAGTTGTAGTATCAGTTGAGCCGAGAGTGAAATTGCGGTCAGCAGCCAAGTCGAATCCAGTTGGTGCGTCAGTTTCAATTAGAGTGTAATCACCTGCTCCAAGTCCACAGTATTGTAGATAACCGTCACTTCCTGAAAGGTGCTTTGTCGCATGATTGATATCGGAAACCCAATAAATGTCTCCCATTGGATCAGTTGGATCCGATTGCATTTCTACATCATCACTATCGTGGTTGTCGATGTGAGCGAAGTAAAGGTAGCCATCTGCAGGAACGGCATCATGAGTATCGTCTCCGTCAAGGCCAATCGCTGCCGCTTCTTCAGCCGTAAAGTGGCGGCGAAGAATAAACTTCGCGTCCGCTAATCCGTTTGTAACTTTTCCGTCAACAACATTAGTAACGCCGTTTTCAGTTTTAACAATTTCCCAACCACCTGAGAAGGTAGCTGAAGTATCTGAACGCTTTGGAAGTGAACCAGGAGTGGTTCCATCGACAGTGTCAGACTTATATTCAATCTTGGCATTGTTGTTAATGATGTCAGATTGAGCAGCCCCATTTGTAGCAACCCCTAAACGGATAATCAAAGTGTTGGCCCCACTTTCAGTGACATAGTTTTGAAGCGTTTGTGGGTCAAAAGAAAGATTGATAGTTCCATCAGTGTGCTGATCAGTGACAGTGTGGAAGTTATCGAGATAGTCGTAAATCGAATTAGTTCCAGTAATATCGTTCAATCCATTTCCTTCGGGAAGAATTTCGGTTCCGCCGATTTGAGTTCCAGTGGCTGGATCCCATGCATTTGTAGTTGATTGTCCATCTTCGGGATTTGCGCTGTCAGTGGCATACCATGGGCCAAGATTACCACCTACACCGGTAACCCCAGCTATATAATGTGTTCCTTGTTCATCAGTTATTGGTCGTTGAGGTGAACGTTGGTATCCATCAAAAATTGAAGTATATGTGTAGTTAGCATCGCTGAATGCTCCACTGATACTTGGACCACCTGCTCTATTTTGATATGAACCTAAAACAGTTTTTGCTTGATCAGTAGTTGCATCGGAAACATTCACGTGAACTGATTCTAAATCAATTTGGAAAGGAAGATCATCAATGACGTTGAATTCAGTATAGTCTCCGATGTTTTCAGGAATGTTGACAACGAGTTCATAATTGAATCGATCTCCACGAGTCTGTCCGATACTAGTTTCACCGGTAGTTGGATTCAATGGAACATCTTTTTCAACGAAGCCGGTTTGCTTTCCGTAATATCCGTCGGCATCGACCATCTTATCGACTTTAGGAGTCGAATAGTTTTCAAAAACATTTGGATTTGAGGTGACCAAATCACCGTCATCTACACTACGTTCAACCTCATTTCCAGTTGCGAAATCTACGTACCAAGTTTTTCCAGTTGTGTCGATTGGATTAGTGAAAGTTCCGTCAGCGCGAGAAATTTCAACTTTTTGTTCATCACCAGTTGTCAAATAATTATCAGTCGCATTTAACTCGCGAAGGTAATATGTTTCACCAGGTTTTAAATCAGTAAAAGAAACCAGCCCATTAGTGTTACTAGAAGTTGAATCAACATAACCGTCGGCGCTACTGATTGGTTTTCCTTCGCCGATTAAGTCAGTAATAGTTTTTGTTCCATCAAAAAGTGAAGTTGCATATCCATCCCAAGTAGTGTCAGAAATAGCATTGGTTTTATTGAACAAAACGAATGTTGAGTCTGACAAAGTTTTACTATCGTCTTCATCTTCACCTGACTGCTTTGAAACATTCAAAAGTGCCGTAGACTTAACATCTTTTGGATAGAGGTAGAGTTTGTTATTGTCAGCGTCAAACCAAGTCTTTCCATCATCTTTAGTTCTTGGAAGTTCCAAAATTACGGGAACCGCCATTCCAGAATCAGTGGTTTCTTCACCGGGTACAGTTTCAACAAAGGCGTAGAAATTATCGAAATCATTATCTTTATCGGTACTCAAACCGTTGAAATTGATGACGCCATTATCACTGTCGGAGTCAGCAGATGATCCATCTTTGATTGTAGTGACAATATTGGTGCTACTTGCAACATTTTCAGCATCTTCTTCTAATGAGGTAAGAAGTTTAGCCAAAGCTTTGTTATCTAGGTAATCGGCAGTCCCTGGTGTTCCCTTGACAACAGTAATTTGATAACCACCATCTTCATCGGACGCTGGTGTGATTAAAATATGTGAACTCAACTGGTCTGCATACTTGGCCTTAAGTTCTGGCACACCATTAGTTTTAGTAAATAAACCACCAATACGAATAGCTTGGAAAGTGGTTCCCGGTTGTGCGGTCCATCCAGTTTGATTAGCCCACCAAGTACTGTCTTGTTCACCGTTACCGGAATAATCAATTGAACCTTGTCCTTCCATTTTATTTATAACGACAGTCGTTGTTTGTGGCGCAGTGGCGGCTTCAACTTTTGTTAATCCTATAGTTGCAGCGGCAGCGATTGGTCCCAAAATCGCTGTACTCATTAATAATCCAGAAATTTTATTCATAATCTCTCCTTTAGATTTATAGCTAAAGAATAGAAATCAACTTTGAAAATTAACCTTAAAAATTAGGTGTTTTGTATACTGAATTAGTGAAAAATTTTGTACGAAGAGTTAAGTGGACAGACTTCATCTGGTTCACTCTAGGTACTGCTATTTATGCGATTGCCTTTGTAAATATCAATATGCCAGCAAAACTTGCTGAAGGCGGTGTCGCCGGTTTGACACTGATTATCAAAAACTTAGTCGGTATCAATCCGGCCTTGTCTACTCTATTGATAAATATTCCTTTGATGATAATTGGGTTTAGAGTTTTGGGACGAAAATCTTTAATTTATACCATCTATGGTGTGCTTTCGATGTCCTTTTGGATTTGGATTGCTCAGTTCCACACTTTTGATTTAGGAATTTCAAATGATCCTTTAATCGCTGCAATCATGGCGGGAACTTTGTCGGGATTAGGTAATGGGCTAGTTTATCGGCATGGTGGAACAACTGGCGGAACCGACATTATTGCAAAAATCATTGAACAAAAGTTTTCCGTGCCTATGGGAACTTCTCTATTCACGATGGATGCTTTAATTCTTTTTGCATCATTAAGTTATATCGATGTTCGACACATGATGTACACCTTGATTTCTGCTTTTGTGTTTGCAAATGTTGCAAATGTTGTCCAAACTTCTGGATATTCGGCCCGTGCACTTATGGTTATGACCAGTAAACCAGATGAAATTGCTGATTCGATTATGAAAAACTTAGACCGAGGAGTTACCTTCTTAGATTCTCATGGCGCTTATACTGGGCAAGCTAGAAAAACAGTTTATACCGTAATCGATCCTAGTGAAATGAACACCGCTCGAGCAATCATTGATTCCCTTGACGATAAAGCCTTCATTTCAATTACGAACGTTGGAGAACAAATTGGGGAAGGTTTCACTACCCTTCGTAAAAAAAGAAAATTATTCGAAAACAAGAAAAACGCCATCTCAGAATGAGGTGGCGTTTGTTGTATAAATTTTGTTTATAGTGATGTCGTGGTCATCTACAGGAATATCATCAACCAATTGTTCGTTTAAGACAAGAGATATCGTAGGCACTTTATTGTCTTTTAAACAAGAATCATAGTAACCCTTACCAAATCCTAGGCGATCACCTAATAAATTAAAAGCCAAACCCGGAACGATTACTAAATCGGGTTCTCCTTTAAAAACTTCTCCAATTGGTTCTTGAATTCCAAAAGCCGAAGTATCGAATTCGGTCTCAGGATGAATTTCAATGAATTCCATTTTTGTACCAACAATTCTGGGTAACAAAATTCTTTTCTGAGATTGCCGGATTTTAGCGGTATCAAATTCGATAGCTGTAGACATTGTTGTGGCCACAGTTTTAGCATCTATAAACCAGTTGTCCAAAAAAAGCTGAGCTAAGATTTTTTCTTCTTGCTCAGCTTTGTTTTTGATACGAGATAACTTCTCTTTTTGAATTTTTCTTAATTCAGATTTATTCATTATGCGAATGGAAATTGTAGTGCAAGATTTTCGACACGGGTCTTAATATCAGAAATAACTTCTGGTTTGTCGTAATTGTTGATTGTCTCAATAATCAATTGAGCAATCAAACGGCTCTCTTCTTCTTTCATACCTTTAGTGGTAATTGCAGGAGTTCCAATTCTAACTCCAGAAGTTACAAATGGAGATAACTTTTCATTAGGAAGAGCTTCACGATTAGTAGTGATTGAAACACTATCGAGAAGGTTTTGAGCTTCTTTCCCGTTTAAAGCTGTTTTAGTCAAATCAATGGTAAACAAGTGATTGTCGGTTCCACCCGAAACTACACGGATGTTATCAGTCTGGTTAAAGACTTCAACCATGGCTTTGGAATTTTTCAAAATTTGTTCAGCGTAGGTTTTAAATTCAGGCTGCAAGTCTTCGAAGAAAGCCTGAGCTTTTCCAGCGATAACGTGATCTAAAGGACCACCTTGAGAACCTGGGAAAACGGCAGAATTAAGTTTTTTACCAAATTCTTCTTTAGCGAGAATCAAACCGCCGCGAGGTCCTCGAAGAGTCTTATGAGTAGTGGAAGTAATCACATCCGCATAAGGCACTGGATCAGGATGAACACCGGCCGCAATAAGACCTGCAATGTGGGCCATATCAACCATCAAATATGCGCCAACAGAATCAGCAATCTCACGGAACTTTGCAAAATCAATAAAACGAGAATATGCACTGGCTCCTGCAACGATCATTTTTGGTTTAAATTCTTCAGCTTGTTTTGCAATTAAATCGTAATCTAAAGTTTCAGTCTCGGGATTCAAAACGTAATTTTGGAATTCGTAAATTTTTCCTGAGAAGTTAACTGGAGAACCGTGGGTCAAGTGTCCACCAGCGTCTAAATCCATTCCTAATACACGATCGCCTGGTTGTAAGAAAGCCATATAAGCGGCGTAGTTAGCTTGCGAACCTGAATGAGGTTGAACGTTAGCGTATTCGGCATTGAATAATTTTTTGGCGCGATCAATGGCTAAATTTTCAACCATATCGATATATTCGTTACCGCCATAATAACGTTTTCCAGGATACCCTTCGGAATACTTATTAGTAAGAACGGATCCTTGAGCAGCACGGACAGCGGGACTAACGAAATTTTCGCTGGCAATTAATTCGATATTGTGATTTTGACGATTGACTTCGCCATCGATTGCAATTTGTAATTCTGGGTCAAATGTATTCATGTATTTTCCTCTGAGCATATTTTCTCATAATCTTTTGAATGTTGAATTTCTCGGGATGTTGTTTGACATTTTTTCAAGATAAGCATCACTTAATTTCAGTTTTTTAAGACCTACGTTTACCTGAAATTAATTAACGAAGAACTGTCGTTTCGTCCTATAAATTACGTAATAAGAGTTATAGATATTTTCTTACGAATAATTTAAATAATTATTTATATAATTATGAAATGGAGAAAAAAGTTGTCAAAACAAGAATCCAAGGGACTTCTCTCATGATTACAATCCCTTCCGAATTAGATGTTAAAGTCGGTGAATCTTTCACTGTAGAAAAGGATGATGTCGGACGTCTAATTTTTACCCCGGATGTAGATTTGCAGTGGGCGTACGACGTCATCAAAGCCATTGAAGAAGCGACACCAGAAGACATAAAACTGATGAATGAATTTGATCCGATAATTGATTCTCCAGCCGTAGGAAAGGAGCGTTTAGATGATGAAAGCTGGTGACATATACATGATGGATTACGAACCCCATGTTGGTCGAGAAATTGGCGGCCATAATCCAGGAAACGGAAACATTAGACGGCCGTTTCTAATCATAAGTAACTTCAAATATCAAAAATCAGGATCGGTATTAGCGTTTCCAATAACTACTTCAATACCTCCTAAGAAAGTAAGACATCTTTACTTTCCAATAAAATTAATTAAAGATTCTTACGTTAAGACGACACAACTAGTCAGTTATGACCCTGTCGCCCGCAACGCAAAGAAAATGGATTATTCAATCCCCGATGATAAATTACAAGGATTTAGACTCATTGCTAGATCCTACCTAGAATAAACGTCTCGCCAAGTTGGTGAGACGTTTTTTATCGCCCGCACAAAAAAACATCCACATACTAATGTGGATGTCTGAAATCTTATTAAGCAAATTCACGAGCTAAGCTTGCGGCCCCGATAACTCCAGCGTCGTTACCTAGAACAGCTAACTTAAGTTCAGTTGATTCACGAACAGTTGACAATACATACTTTTTGAAGTGTTTGTCGACTTTGTCTAGCAAGAACTTTCCAGCTGCAGAAACACCACCACCGATAACAATGTAGGCTGGGTTCAAAGTATTTGCTACAGATGCAAGTGCATATCCAAGATAGAAAGCCATCTTGTCAACAACACGGACTGCCAAAACATCATCTTGTTTTGCCAAATCAAAGACAATCTTTGAAGTCACTTCTTGACCGTTATCAAGTAAGCTCTTCAATTCAGATTGACCTTCGAATTCGTCTGCGAAGTCGCGGGCCAAGTGAACAACTCCAGTTGCTGAAGTATATTGTTCAAGACATCCACGATTTCCACAAGTACATAGGTAACCATCTGGTTCAACGACGATGTGACCGAGTTCTCCACCGGCACCATTAACTCCACGAATAATCTTTCCGTCGGCGACAATTCCACCACCAACTCCAGTTCCAAGAGTTACGAAGACCACGTTAGGGTTGTTTTCACCGGCACCCTTCCATTGTTCTCCGATGGCTGCTGAATTGGCATCGTTATCTAGTGCGAATTCAAAGCCAGTACCTTCAGAAATTGCTTGGCGAAGGTATTGAGTGTCTTTCCAGTTAAGATTGTAGGCTGCTTTAACTGAACCTTCAGTTTGATTAACAGTACCAGGAGTTCCCATTCCAATACCAACGATACGATCCTTTGGAAGTTCGAGGCGTTGTAAACGAGAATTGATTGAACTTACGATATCAGGAACGATGTGTTGTCCGTCATCTAAGATATTTGTGTTGATAGCCCATTTATCTTGAATTTCACCATCTTTGGTTAAGATTGCGAACTTGATTGTAGTTCCACCGAGGTCGACACCGATTAATTTATCTTTTGCCATTATCTAATTTCTACTCCTAACTTTTTGATTAGTATATTTTTTATCACATCTACTAGTGTATCAACATTTTCGGAAATGAGAGCGTTTACATTATCCGAAAAAGTGAGTCGATAAGTATATGCTTCGTCGTTGTAGATATCAAATAATTCCATGGATTGAAGCGCTTCCAATTCAAGCGAATCAATGGCTTCTTGAATTTGAGATTGAGTAACCTCTTTAGGTACTGTGAGCGACAAATCCCTAGTCATTTCGGGGAATTTTGTAATCGGCTTATAATCTACGGTGTTTTCGTATAAATCAATAATTGCGTCTAGATTTAGTTCAAAAGCAAAGGCAGTATTTATTTTGTCAGCTTTGGTAACAGAAGGGTGGATTTGTCCAACAAAACCGATTACTTGGTCATTAATTGAAATTTCAGCCGTGCGACCAGGATGCATTTGATTAATTTCAGCGGGCGCGAATTCAACTGGCATAGCTAATTGGGTGAAAAGATTTTCAACAATTCCCTTCGCGTCATAAAAATCAAAAGTATTTTTATGAGTTTTCCAATTTAAAGATTCACCGGGCAAGACGATGCCAGCCAAATGAGTTGTTTCTTCAACTTTTTGGTCTTCATAGGCGAAAACATCCCCTATCTCAAACAAACGAACGTCTTTTTGGCCACGGGCGGAATTATACTTAATTGCTTCGTATAGTGAAGTTAGGACCGATTGTCTAAGAACAGAACGGTCTTCACTCATCGGATAATCTAATTCGATAGTGGCTTTAGGGGTGGGCACGAAATATTGCGCGTTATCTTTGGCTTTAAGCGAATAAGTGATAGCTTGAGACAAACCGGTGCCACGAAGAATGGCATTTACTTGACGCATCAATTTTTGTTTTTTATTAAGGCCAGCCTGGGCGTCTATTTGTTGAGGAAGAGTGGCTTTTATTTTGTCATACCCGTAAATACGGATTACTTCTTCGATTAAGTCAACTGGTAAAGTAATATCCCATGTTCGGGCTGGCACATCAACTAAGAAAGTTGAATCATTCAACGAGAAACCGAACTGCAAACGTTTGAATACAGATTCGACAATTTCAAGTGACAAATCAGTTCCTAAATACTGATTGATTTGCCCCAAAGTTACTTCAACTTCATGGTTATTTTCAGTTTTAACCGATTGAGAGATGATTCCTTTAGTAATTTGGCCATCCCCTAATTCAGCAATTAATTCGGCGCCAAAATTAAGTGCACTAATAATGTCGTCATAATTAATGCCACGTTCAAAACGTTGGGATGCTTCAGAATGTAAATTAAATCTTTGAGCAGCTTTACGGACTAATACCGAGTCAAAGACGGCTGACTCTAAAACGATATTAGTAGTATTCGTAGTAACTTCACTATCTTTACCGCCCATGACACCGGCCAGCATCAAAGGCTTCTGGTCATCATAAACGACAATATTTTCATCTTCTTTTAGTTGGCGTTCTTGATCATCCAAAGTGATAAGTGTTTCATTCTTACTGAGGGCGACGCGGATTTTTTTGGCAGTCAAAGTATCATAGTCAAAAGCATGAAGTGGTTGGCCAAACAAAAGCATGGCGTAATTAGTTACGTCAACAATGTTATTAATCGGACGAATCCCCGAAGACCACAAGCGACGTTGCAACCAAAGCGGACTCTCTTTGACGGTCACATTTTGAATAATTCGAAGATTATAATTTGGTGCGATAGAGCCATCAATATCGACTGAAATCAAAGAATCAGTCATCGTCTCAGATTCATTAATATCGATGGCTGGTTTTTTAGTTGGCAAATCCAACATTGCTCCAAATTCATAAGCGTTTCCAAGATATGAGAGCATGTCAGCACGGTTAGCCGTTAGAGAAGTTTCGACAATTATATCGTTAGCGCCTAAAGCAACCATAGCGTCCTGTCCTAAAACAACATCAGCGTCTGCTGGAAAAACATAAATTCCATCTTCGTGTTTTTTAGGAGCAATACTATCGGTAAAACCGATTTCTTGAAGAGAGACAATCATCCCGTTAGACTCAATACCCGCTAAAGTGGCGGTTTTAATTTCTTTGCCGTCAAACAAAGTAGCCCCCGGTTTGGCAAACACGACAACTTGTCCTGCTTGTACATTTGGTGCTCCGGTAACAACTTGGTAGCTTTGAACGCCATCAGTAACCGAAGTTAGTTTTAGGTGGTCAGATTCTGGAACCGCTGAAACGCTCTCAACTTGAGCGACCACTAAATTTGTAGAAAGTGGAACCACGGTCGACACTTCTTCTACTTCAGAAGAAGTCAGTCCGATTTGTTCAGCTAATTTATTACCGTCTTCAAGATTATTTACAGGAAGATCGATATATTCTTTTAACCAATTCGTACTTAATTTCATTATTCATTCACCTGCCTAAATTGTTCTAAGAATCTAACGTCATCCAAATAGAAATTACGAATATCGTCAATGCCGTATTTAATCATGGCAAAACGGTCTGGGCCTAATCCAAAAGCAAATCCTGAATACTTTTGTGGATCAATACCTGACATTGAAAGAACATTTGGGTGCACCATTCCAGCACCTAAAACTTCAATCCATTTAATATCTTCGGGTTTTGTAGTGTCATCTACGATATTCCAACTAACATCAACTTCAATACTTGGTTCAGTAAATGGGAAATAACTAGGACGAAAACGCATTGCGTGTCCTTTACCAAAAAGATTTTCAAACAAAGAAAGTAAAGTACCTTTTAAATCGGCCATCGTTACATTCTTACCCACGACCAAACCTTCTACTTGGTGGAATTGGTGTGAGTGAGTGGCGTCATCATCGTCTCTTCGATAAACAACACCGGGAGAAATCATTTTCAAAGGACCAGTCTCAAAATCGTGAACATCCATCATCCGAGCCTGCATTGCTGAAGTTTGAGTTCTTAATAACAATTCAGGATTGATATAAAAGGTATCCTGCATGTCTCTAGCTGGATGGTCTTTAGGCAAATTCATCCGTTCAAAATTGTATTCATCAGTTTCAATCTCATTACCGTAAACGACTTGGTAGCCTTGAGAAACAAAAAGATCTTCAATTTGATCTTGAATTTGTTGAAGGACGTGTTTTGTTCCGGTTTTTATCTGCGTGCCGGGGCGAGTAACATCCAGTTTCTCTGCTTCTAATTGAGCGTTTAGTTCTTCAATTTCTAATTCACTTTTTCTTGAATCCAAAAGTGCTTCGATTTCATTACGAACAAGATTTGCCGCGGCTCCAACTTCTTTCCTCTGGTCTGCAGGAACATCTTTTAAACTTTTTAGAATGGAAGTGATTACCCCTTTTTTTCCAAGAGCCTCCACTCGTAGTTCATCAAGACCCTTAATACTTAAACCAGGGGCAATATCGAAAACGTCAGTTTTAACTTGATTTACTTTTTCGATAATTGTTCCATTTGGAACTGCTTCATTCAACGAATTTTCTAATGAATTTGCCATTTTTTCTCCTTTTTAGACAAAATAAAACGCCTCTTGCATTTGCAAGGGACGTTAAACCGTGGTACCACCCAAATTTGAATTCAAAAAGAATTCCTCATTTCGCGATAACGGCAGCTCCGGTGATGATTAATCACACTTGGGAGTGAAATTCGGAATTGTTAGGCATTGGTGCTTTCACTATCCACCTTCGCTCGATGCCAACAAAACTTACTAGTTCCCTCAAAGTTTTACATATAATCGTTGGCCCAAGAATTAATTGAACTCATAAAATCTTTCATCGCATAACCTTTTGTCGTTAGCTGATAATCAATTTTATTCGTCCCCGGGTAACTTATACGATTAATAATACCAACTGATTCTAATTCTTTCAAACGTTGCGTAAGAACCCGTTCACTGCACGCCGTTACAACTGAAGAAATTTGAGTGAATCGAAGAGGGACCTTACTTTCTAAAAGTGTATTTATGATTTCACCATTCCACTTTTTTCCAAGAATATCAAAAGCGTTAGGTGTTTGTTGTGTAACATTTAAGCTCATACACAAATTTTATCACTTACAAAAAGTAATTAACTTTGAAAACTACTCAATGGGATTTAGTTGTCTGTCGATTTCTTGTCCATCAGTTAATTTAGACAATTTATTATAAGAGTTGAGCCAAGCTGGAATTAGGATGATTGTCGCCCCAATCCAGGCTAGCGGATTTGACCCGACTGCTCCAGCATATTTGAACAATGAAACTAAAACAATTGCTCCTATTACGCGTAAAGCTAATTCGACGAATGCGGCAGTAGTTGGAACTTTGGCGTTTCCGAGTCCTTGAAGGGCATAACGGATAGTAAACAAAGTTGCTAAAAAGACATACATGGAACCGATTACCCAAAAATAAGTATTCGATAATTCAATTACACGCGGATTGGAGTTTCCGATAAACAATTTAACTCGAATGTGACCGAAAACTATTTCGACAATTCCCATTAAAATAGCCCAAACATTTGCGGCAATTAATGATTGGATAACACCACTTTTAATCCGGGAATACAATTTTGCACCAAGGTTTTGGGCAACGTATGTAGCTACCGCCGTTCCTAAACTCATCATTGGAAGAGTGGCTAATTGATCAATTCTTTGGGCCGCTGCTGAGGATGCCACAGCGTCGGTTCCAAGTGAATTTAAAGCGGCCGTTAAGACAAGTCCACCGATAGCCAAAACGGAATTTTGAAATGCCATTGGAAGCCCCATTCTAAAATGCTCTCGAATGTCATCTTTGTCCCATTTAAAATCTTTTGGACGAACCGCTAATTCTGGAACGGCGCGGTAAATGTAGATAAACCCGATTAAGCCGGAGAAAGTTTCAGCAATGACTGTAGCAAAAGCGGCTCCAGCGATTCCCCATTTGAAAATCACAATGAAAAGCAACTCTAAAGCAATGTTTACAAAAACGGCCAGAATCAAAAAATACAAAGGTACTTTTGAATTACCAACTGCTCTTAGTGTATTAGCAGCAAGGTTGTAGACCATGATAGCAACTAATCCAGCTAGCAAAATAGAAATGAATATTAATGCATCGTTGTAAATATCTTTAGGTGTATTTAAGAGATGAAGTAATTGCCCAATAAAAACTAAAGACAAAATAGTCGTTACC
>JAISIV010000040.1 GCA_031261865.1 Lactobacillaceae bacterium
GACTAAAAGTCTTGTTACCCGCCCGCATAGCAGGCGGTTTTTTGTATCAACAAGTTGATACAGTCTTAAGACTTAATAAGAAAAAGCACTAGAAAATATTTCCTAGTGCTTTTATTTTGTCTGTAATTACTTTATATCTTGCATTACTTCATCAACGATTTTTTGAACCTGAACAAAAATTTCATCGGGAGCATCAAGTACGTTTTCTTCTCCGCTGACCAAATCAATTATCATTCTTACCCACTTTTCTGGATCTTTGATCACGGATAATCGAGGGTAAATCACAGAGGCATACATGCGGACGAATGAAATGACGATTTCTTTTTGACCATCGTCTAAATCAGATTCCTCTACAATTGCAGCCATTGTTTTAAATTTAGGTTGCAAAAGTAGTTCTTTTTGTTTAGCGGGAACAACTTTATAAATTTTTTCGTTGATCCATTTATACTCAATCGACTCATCGACGTTTAGACGGACAAAAATCTCTAGAATAGTTGATTTTAAAAGCGGATTTACAAATTGATCAAGTAGAGCGATTTGAGACGCATTCTTCCATTCTTTATATGGTAGATTCAAACCACTTTCAAATTTTTCTTCTTGAGCATCAAGTCCACCGTCACCTAAATAAATTAGATTCCGCTGTAAACGTTTGATTAGCTCTTCGTTATTAAAACGAAAATCATTTTCAGCTTCTTCGATTAGTTTGACAAGAACTTCACCTTGAAGGTCGTTTGAATTTTTTTGGACAAACTCTCTTGCAAATAAAAATTGTTGAACCTTTAAAGAAATATTGACAGCCAGCGTAACTAACTCATAAGTCTCAGTATAGGCACCTGGCATGTCGGTAACCGTTTCAAAAGCTCTTTCAAATTGTTCATTGAAAAAATAAGCAGAAGTCAAATAGATATTCAACTCAGCAGTTGCTGTTTTTGAATACTGGTCTTCAAAAAGCTTAATCGCCTTTAAATATTGGCGGCTTTCTAATAAGTTTATTCCTTCTTTAATTGTGGATTCGTAATTTGGATCAAGCATTATCTACTGGTGTATCTGTTTTTGGAGCATCGCTCGAAGTAGACTTTTTGGGTCTGAAAGTTCTAGGGCGACTAGGTTTTTTGTTTCGAGATGGACGGTTATTATTTTCAGTTTTTTGTGGACGAGTATCTTCTTTTTTGTTTTCAGCACTGTTGTCTGAACTCTTTTTACCATTAGTAGTTGATTTACCAGGGGTGCGACGATTCTGGTTCACCTCCATAACGATGGGCATAACTACCGGATGACGACCGGTCTCAGCAGCAATCATAGTTGAAAGAACTTCTCGAACACCATTTTTCATGTCGTTCCAATCGAAATCCTTAGCATTATTTAAATACTTTTCGATTTGATCGACAGTTGCACGAGAAATTTCATTGATTAATTCCCTGTCGTTTTGTACATAAATAAATCCACGTGTGGTGATTCGAGGGGCCGCAACAACTTGTTTTTTCTTTCGGTCTATAGTGGCGGCCGCAATAACAACACCATCTTCAGAAAGGATTTGACGATCTCTCAAGACCACATCTCCGATATCAGTGGTTCCAGAACCGTCAATCATTGAATCGGTGATTTCGAAGCTATCTTCCAAATGGAACTCCCCATCTTCGGTGTGATATTTATACTGATCACCCTTCATTGATAAGAAAATATTTTCCTTAGGAATTCCCATTTCTTGACCCAAATAGTCTGCGGCACTCATAACACGATATTCTGCTGAAACTGGGAATAAAAACTTGGGTTTGAGCAAGTTAAGCATTAGTTGGAAATCGGATTGTGAGGCGTGTCCACTAGAACGAATATGTTCTTTTAAGGTGATAACATCAGCCCCACGGCGGAACAACAAATCACGGACTTTTGCCATAATTCCTTCAGCGGCAACTGATGGAGTAGTCGCAATGAAAATAAGGTCATTTTCGCCAATTTGAACAAAACGATCATCACCGTTAGCCATTCTTCTCAAATTACGAATTGGTTCACCCATTTTTCCAGCTTCAAGAATTACCAATTTGCCATCTTCGATTGAGCGGATGTTGTTAATTGATGTGAAAACATCTTTTTTATCAGCGGGCAAAGTAACCTTACCCATTTCAATAGCCAAGTTAACAGTTGCTTCAAGATCTTTACCAGAGAGAGCCACTTTGCGACCTGTTTGATGAGCTGAATTGATAACTTCTTGGATTCGTTGGATATTACTTGCTACGGCGGCAACAATAATTCTCTTGCCACGATTTTCGTGGAACATTTGGAAAATATACTCATCAATTGCGGTTTCATTAACTGAAGCGGTTGGTACTTCAACTCCGTTAGCATCTACAAGGGCTGCAAGAACACCTTTGTCACCAATAGAAGTAAGACGAGAGAAATCCGTTTTATATACACCTTGAGCAGTGTTATCAAATTTGAAATCACCGGTGTAGACAACTTGTCCGTACTTAGTTTCCAAAACGATTCCAAGAGATTCTGGAACCGAATGGGTGGTTTGGAAGAATGAAACTTTAACATCGCCAAAGTCAACTTTAGAGTCGGATTTAACGATGTGATAATCGTCGAATCCTTGCAAATCTTTACGGCGATCTACGTTTTGTTTTGCAAGTGCTAAAGTGAACTCACTCCCAAAAACAGGCACTTTAATTTCTTTTAATAAAAATGGGAGTGCACCGATAGCGTCGGCATGACCATGAGTCAAAAAGATACCAACAATTTGATCAGCGTGGGCTTCCAAGTAAGTGATATCAGGAACCACTAAATCGACTCCCAATAAATCAGTTTCTGGATACTTCAAACCAGCATCCAAAATATAAATTTCGTCGTCTACTGTGACGGCGTACATGTTTTTACCATTTTCGCGGACCCCGCCAAATGGAATAATGCTTAAATCTGTCATATATACCTCAATAAATTGATGGACGCGTAACCGTTAGTCCAAAAGAATTTCAATACGACTATTTTACAATACTTGCGACTTTGATATACTAATATTTGTCTGTTTTAGACAACCTATTGCTTTGTTCGCCGCGGATTTCACCATACGGCTTGCTAGGTTTTAGGAAATATAAAGAAAAGGTGAATGAATATGGCTCTTACTCAAGAAGCAAAGAATCAAATCATCAAAGAATACGCTCGTCATGATGGCGATACTGGTTCTGTTGAAGTTCAAGTTGCAGTATTAACTGCTGATATTAACCAGCTCAACCAACACATGAGTGAAAACAAACACGATTATCACTCACAACGTGGTTTGATGAAGAAGATTGGTCGTCGTCGTAACTTACTCCGTTACCTACGTAATGAAGATGTTGCTCGTTACCGCGATTTGATCGCCCGTCTAGGTCTTCGTCGTTAATATTTAAAAAGGAGAAAATACATGCCAATTATTGAATCTTCAATCCAACGCGTTCGTAGTAACGAAGTTGCTCATGCACGTCGTCAACCTCAAAAGAGTGCTTATCGTGCTGCTGTAAAGAAGTTTGAAAAGGCTGCTGCTGCCGGAACTGCCGACCAAGCACTTTTACAAGTTACTTCTTCTGCAATTGATAAAGCCGAAACTAAAGGTTTGATCAAGAAGAACAAAGCATCTCGCGACAAGTCACGTCTTGCAAAGTTACTTGCTTCAAAGTAATTCATATAACTAAAATAAGCCATCCGATAACGGATGGCTTATTTTTTTGCAATCAGTAATTGAAACATCAATTCTGGGTCCGTAGTAGTTGACTTTAGCTTGTAATCAATGTCTGCCAAATTTAAATACATATTGGACACATCCTCAATACTTAATCCCCTAGTTGCTTCACCAACCTTTTGAACTCTAAAAGGATGTTTTTTTAATTCTTTAGCAACTGCATCATTACTAAGTCCGCTTGACATAATTTGCAGCATCAGACGATACTGACTCAATAAAAGCGCATTAATCTGAATTGGTGAAGTCCCTAAATCTAATAAATTTTGATAGATTTTAATTGCCCTTTTTTGGTTATTCGACAAAATCGCATCTGCAAGTTGAAAACTTTCATCTTGAGGATTTGAATCAGTTAAATCAATGATGACTTGTTGGGTAATGGATTGAGTTTTCCCAAAAAGAATCAATTTTTCAAGATTTGAATCTAAAAGTCTCAGATCGTAACCAATCGTTTCTAAAAAGAATGTCAAATCGTCTCGCGATATTTCGATCTTATTTCGTGTAAACGCACTTTGAGCCATTTTTGAGATGTCTTGAGGTTTTAACTCTTCGAAATCGACTTGAACAGATTGTTTTAAAAGTTGCTTAAAAGTTTTCTTCCTTTTATCAAGAGCGAGGCCGACTGAATTGATGATGAAATTATTTTCAAGATTAGGATTGTCTAGATATTCGAGAAAAGATTTTTGATTTTTATCATCTAGACTCCCCTTGGATGTGAGAAAAATTGGATTATTAACAATAATTACTTTGCTCGTTCCAAATAACGAAACTTCCTCTAATTGGACCAACAGTTCATCAAAAGAAGTCTTTGACAAATCCAGTATTTGAATACTCTCTTCTCTGTCGACCGGATCAAAAGTTGCCTTTATTTGATTGATTGTTTTTTCGACAAAATATGGCTCTGTGCCTTGAAATAAAGTAACTGGTGGTAATTGGTTTAAATAATTTTTTGTGAAGTCATTGATTTTCATGAAGATAGGTTTTAAAACTGGTCTGCATAAAATTATAAGTTAATTTAGTCATGCCGTTAATCTGCGTGTTGAAAAGTTTTACGTGATATCGGTTTAATGTCTTTATTGTTTGTTGATTCGGGTGTCCGTAATGATTATTTCTCCCGGCCGATATAAACGCATATTTAGGAGTGGATTGTTGTACAAAACGTGAATCGTTTGATGTTTTAGAACCGTGATGTCCAACTTTCAATAAATCAATCTTCATTTTTGGGAAAGTTGTTAGAATCTCCATCTCTCCCTTTTTACCCAAATCACCTGCCGTGAAAATGTTGGTTTTTCCGGCTTTGAAAAACAGAGCAATGCTGTCTTCGTTTTCCGCTTTGCCCTCAGTCCTTGGATTTAAAATTTGAAACGGGAAATACAAAGTGGAGTGAATATCAACAGACAAAATTTTCGTTTTCTGATTTACGAAAGGTCTAATTTCTTCCCTGAAAGTTTTCGTCGACTCCATCCCATTTGGAATTAGAATGTTTTGTACTTTAATATGAGGAAGTAGATATTTCACATTTCCGATGTGGTCGGTGTCTTTATGCGTGAGGACTAGGTTATCTATTTTAGAAATGCCGTTAGCGTGTAAATAGCTGAGAGTGATTGAGTCAATTTGGTTTTGAGAATATTTTTTCTTTCGCCATTTCTCTTCTGCAAATTGGACCAGACCTCCAGTATCAATCAAGTTAACGGTTTTGTTAAATGGTTGCCGATATAAAAACGAATCCCCTTGCCCGATATCAAACATTGTGAATTCGCCGGAAATCGGAATATGTATAAACAGAAAGCTTCCTCCTAATAAAATTGACGTGACCTGTATCAATCTTTTACGGTATTTTTTACTACTGATTCCGATTACGCTAATAATCAACAACAAGGCCAGAAAATTAGGTAGTTTGCCAAAAACGATTTCTCCAGGCAAACTAGAAATTGTTTCTAAAATGTAATTCAAGATTTTTAAGACTGAATTTACGGTCTCGGGAACGAAATCTATACTTCTTAATACGATACTAGCGGCAATCAATGGAATAATTAAAATACTAAACAAAGGGATAGCCAATAAATTCGACAAGATACTTAGAAAGTGAAATGTAAATTTTGCATTTAGAAGAATCGGTAAGCTCAAGATAGTCATGAAAATTGTCTGATTAAAATAATTAAAACGAGAAGCGATTACTAAACCAAAACTCAATAAAAATGATAATTGTCCTCCCAGAGTAAAGAGCACTTGGGGTGAAATAATCAAGGCCGCAAGTAGTGAAATAGACCAAACTTCAAGTTTGTTGAATCTATTCGTAAAAAGACGAGTTTCGCTTGCGATTATTGGCCTTAAAAGAGATGAGGGAGAACCGGAAATGAAAAAGAAAATCGGTAAAATACTAATATTTAGATAATCGTTAATTTGCTTTGGAACGCGAAGCCGAATGTTTGTTTTCTTCAATAGTGTGGACAAATAGGTGACTTGAAATCCCGAAATACTAAATAAATGTATTAAGTTTAATTTTGTGATGGCTGGGTTATCGTCATAAAATCCTTGATCAACCTTACCGATCAGTAAAGCTGAAGCATAATTTTTTAGAGGATCGGGGAAATTTTTAATCGGATCAATTATCCGTTTTCGAATATCAATAATAAAATTCCCGGCTGGTCTAATATTAGAAAATGAATCTGCAGTAAAAGTATTATAGA
>JAISIV010000064.1 GCA_031261865.1 Lactobacillaceae bacterium
TTCCGATCAATACGTAAGCAACCAAAGCCCCCATGGGGCCAGCAGTAGCTATTGTTTGTCCGGATGATAGGAACAACCCGGTTCCAATAGCGCCACCAAGCGACAACATCGAAATCAAACGAGAATTTAAGCTTCGTTTTAATTTCGGATTGTTGGCTTCGACGGCTAATAATTCTTCATCCATTTTTAAAACTCCTTTTTACAGTTAAGGAACATTATATATTTAGCGCTAAAATATAACAAAACATTAAGGAGAAAAATATATGTCTTATTCACAAAACTGGGATCTCGATGTCTTTTTCAAAGGTGGCATCGATTCCCCAGAATTGTCCGCAAAAATTGACGAACTAAAAAGTCAACTAGGAGAATTGGAAGTACAAGTTGGAGAATTGTCTGACACTAAATCATTCCTTGTTTTCCTAGAAAACTTGCAAAATGCTCGCGCTGGTTTAGAACAAGCCGGTTCATTTATTGAAAGTTGGAGTGCCGTTAATTACGGTGATTCGCGTGCTCGCGTGCGAGAAGACGAAATGTCTAAACTCAATCTTTCTTATGCCAAAGTTGATTTAGGTTTACAAAAAAAATTGGCCGAACTTTCTGAACAACAATTCAATGAATTGGTTTCAACTGAAGCGGGGACAACGATTAAATTAGTACTTACTGAATTACGTTCTCAAGCTTCTCGTTTGCTCGATGACGAAACCGAAAATCTAGTTAATGAGTTAAAAATTGATGGACAATCTGCGTGGTCATCTCACTATGACACTATTGTTTCCACTTTAAACACTTCTTACACCACTAAAGAGGGCGTTGTAAAAGATGTTTCTGCCGGTCAGGCATTGAATATGTACGGCACACTTAAAGATAACGGCGAACGTAAAGATTTAATGCGCAACTATGAAGAGATGTGGACCAAAGCTGAGAACTTGTCGGCCGACACTATTAATCATTTAGCTGGCTCTCGTTTAACCGATCAACACACCCATGGATACAACAATCACCTTGAATTCCCACTTGAATTAAACCGCATGAGTCGTGAAACTTTGGATGCTATGTGGAATACGATTTCAGCTAATAAGGATTTCATGGTTAAGTTCTTAGAACGTAAAGCCCAACTACTTGGATTAGACCACATCGAATGGCAAGATCAAAGTGCTCCAATTTCTGTTGAAGGATATGAAGAACGCGAATTGTCTTATGATGATGCGGCTAACTTTATCGTTGAAAACTTCCGTAAATATTCTCCAAAGATGGCCGACCTTGCTCAAAAAGCTTTCGATGATCGTTGGATTGAAAGTGAAGATCGTCCCGGAAAACAACCTGGTGGGTTTGATATTGGTTTCCCTGAAAATGACCAAGACCGTATCTTCCTTACTTATACTGGTTCAGTTTCAGATGCGGCTACTATCGCCCACGAATTAGGTCATGCCTTCCATTCAAGTGTTGTTTACGATTTACCTTCTTACCGACAAGACTACGCCATGAACGTGGCTGAAACGGCTTCAACTTTTGCAGAAAACGTTGTTAATTCAGCTAACGTTGCTGCTGCCACATCGGATGCCGAAAAGATTGTCCTTCTCGACGCGAAAATGGAAAATGCCGTAGCAATGCTTATGAACATTCATGCTCGTTTCTTGTTCGAAGATGCCTTCTACACGGAACGCGCCAAGGGATTATTGACTGCTGAGCGCTTGAATGAATTAATGGCGGACGCTCAAAAGAAAGCTTTTGCCGGCGTGCTTGATGATAATGGTGTTCATCCTCACTTCTGGACATCAAAGTTGCACTTCTTTATCGATGGAGTTCCTTTCTACAATTTCCCTTATGTATTTGGATATTTGTTTAGTAATGGAATCTTCTCATGGGCTCAAACCCAAGATAACTTTGAGGAAGCCTACATCGCATTACTTCGCGACACCGCTAATTTGACGGTCGAAGAACTTGCAGCAAAACATTTAGGTGCCGATTTAACTAAACCAGATTTCTGGCAAGCAAGTATCGACTTAATTAAAAAAGATGTCGATCAATTTATGGAACTTACTGATTCACTTGTATAAATATTTAAAGGACGTAATTCTAGTTATGAATTAGGTCCTTTTTATTTTGTTGCTTCCTGCCAAGAGGTTGAACTTTCAGTACGGCGAGATTCATTTGATATAGATGAACTCAAACTACTCCAATATTCACGCCCGCTTTGAACAAAACTGCTTTGTTGCTGAATATATTTTTTAGAATCAAATGTTACTTTCTCATCTTCATACATTCCGTATTTGTCGCGTTTTCTAGTGGGCACTTCTTTTCCGGAAGGTGTTTTTACATCAAGAATATTTCTGGGGAAAATCCCAAATCCAGCGACAGTGAACTTGTATGTATGACCAGGTGTTAACTTGTCATATAGATTACCTTCAGAAAACTTAAAAGATAACCAATTACTTTTATCTTCTAATTCCGTTCCATCTTTTAAAAGAATTTCATTGATATAGTCATCTGAGTACGTATAGTCATCACCAACCTTAGTGCGATTAGTTCTACCTCTTACACCTGATTCGTGAATTGATTTTACCGTGCCAACGAAGGTAGTTATCGTCCAACTACTGCCAAAATATGAAATCAAAAGAATGGTCATGATAGTAGGTCCGGCCCACCACAAACGCGGTACTTTTTTGGTCTTTTTGATTTTTATTTGATCGTTCATCAATTTACATTCTACAAAACGATTATCAGTTGTGGCTTTACTCTAAAATGAAAATATGGAAACAATTGCTCTCATCAGTATATTTTTAATAATCATAATTTTAGCCAACGTCGCCGCCGATATTTTCCCAAAAGTCCCATGGGTTCTTTGGCAAATCTTAGGCGGTATTGGCTTGGCTTCAGTTCCCTTTTTTCCAACTTATAATCAGGATTTCGACCCATCATTTTTCATGATGCTAGTCGCCGCTCCCCTACTTTTTTACGAAGGACAAAAAACACCTTTTAAAAGTTTCACGAGAAACTTTTCAGCAATCTTAAATTTGAGCGGTGTTTACGGAATCGTGACAATCATTTTCGTTATGCTTGCAGGAAATCGAATTCTAGATTGGCCACTTCCTATTTTGTTGATTTTAGCGGCCATCGTCACACCCACTGACGCGACAGCTTTAATATCTACGACCTATAACCTAAAACTGCCAAACGGCGTTAAAAAAGCTCTTAGCTTAGAATCGCTCTTTAATGACGCAACTGGTCTAGTCGCCTTAGAACTTGGATTGATTTGGCTTCAAACTGGAAATTTCTCGTTTAGAAATGCAATTGTCACTTTCTTGATTTCAGCAATCGGTGGTGCTCTAGTCGGTTTTATTGGCGGACAAATGATCATCGCTTTTAGAAGACTTCTAGTATCACGTAGATTAAATGAGCGCCTTTCACAGGTATTAATCCAGATTGGCACACCAGTAGTTATTTATTTATTGGCTGAAGAATTACACGTCAGTGGAATTATTGCAGTCGTTATTGCTGGATTATTAAATAATTATGAGCAGAATACTTTACAACTCACTAGTCCAAAAGTTGAATCAACCGTGAATACCGTGTGGACACTTGTCTCTGACTTTTTGAATGCCGTCGTCTTTATTTTCTTAGGTTTCGAAATGACTCGCATCGCCATTCGTTTCACTGAGGACCATATTGGTATAGCTAATTTGTGGAGCGCTTTAATTGCAGCGATTGCTATTTATATAGTGATGTTCATTTTGCGAATGCTGTTAATTTCACGGACAGATAGCCGAAATATTTTACGTTTATTGGCGAGAGATAAAGACCGAAAATTAGATGCCCAAGTATTTGCATTTGGTGGAGTCCATGGATCTGTGGCAATTGCCATGGCCTTTTCGTTGCCATATTTAATTAATGGAAAAGCCTTTGAATACCGCGATAGAATCACACTAATCGTGGCCCTCGTCGTGATAGTCAGTCTCCTCGTCCCTATGTTTGGACTTAAGAGATTCGTGCCAGAAATTGAACCTGATTTCACTATTGAAGAAATGACGACCGCTCGTAATAAGATGCTTAAAGTTGGTTTGAAAAGTTTGCGTTCCCAAGAACTCAATCCCAGAACCCGCGAAGTAGCTATAAAACGACTACGTCGACAAGTAGAAGATGATAACGCCGAAGATTCTAATCGTAGAATTTGGCGTGAATATGCGACTAAAATTTACAAAGTCCGAAATGAAGCTGTTCAAAGCGCAATTAAAAAAGGTGAATTATCACCAGAAGCTACCGAGCTTTATACTCGTATTTCGCAAATTACTGAACCATTTATGAACCAACACTTAATCAAAAAGATTTTATTTATTTTAAAATTCAAAATAAAGGCAATCACCGCAAAAAAACTATTCGAATCTCAAAACTCGGAAACAATGGGTCTCATCCAAAGAAACCTACTTCGAACGCAAAAAAGAGTTGAATATCTCGATAAAAGATGGGCCGAGTATTCGTCAAACCCTGATGGAACCATTTCTTTAAGCGCAGAAAAAGAAATCGACTCACGTAAATGGCTGGCTCTGTTTAAAGAAATTAATAAAGTTTCTGAATCAGCCGTGGACGATTATTTGAAAGCGCAAGTTAAGGACAAAAAAATTGATTTAAGTTTGGCTCAGAGTTTAAGAGGCCTCGTTATTCGTGATAGTAATGAATGGCGGTCAGCAACCACTTCTGACAAACAAATCAATTTAGCATTATTAACCGCTCTTGAACATGAAACGACTTGGCTCGCTAACCAACGTGATGAAAAACTGATTGGTGAAAAACTCGGCCAGGAGCTTTATGAAGACTTGTCAGCGTCCAGACATCTAATCAAAGCTACAATCGACGGATTCGAAGAATAATACTTAGACAGATTAAAATCTGTCTTTTTTATTGTGGACAAAATAAAAAATCATCCCCGTGGAGATGATTTTGGAACTAATTTAAATTAGCAACGATTGCTTGATACCAATCTTTAACGTTAGGAGCAACCTCGCCTTCAGGCATGTACTTTGGTAACCAGTATCCAAGCATATCCATAGTGTCAACACGAGATGAGCCACCTTTGTAAGTTACTCCGCCAAAAGTGATTTCACCTTTTTTATAATCAACTTCGAAATTGGCAATTAAAAAGGCCCCCGCTAAATTTAAAGATAACTTATATGTGTCACCATCTTTTATATATGCCAATTTAGTTTCTGAGTTATTAAGAACGTCAACGGCGTTTTGCCCAAAGTAACCATGGTCGGCCATAGCTCGAAGGATTGTCGCAGCAGCCAAGTCCTTATCGCTCATGTTTTGGAAAAATAATTGATAATCGAACATTTTGAGTATTATCCTCTGTGGTATTTATTTTGGAAAAGTGGACTAACGCTCTTGTAATCTTGAATGGCTTCGATTGCTTTTGCAAAAAGATCGTCAGTCGAAACAATTTCTAACTTAGGGAATTTCTTAGATTCAGGAATTACGATTGAATCAGTAACGACCACATGATCAAAGTCGGAGTCTTGAAGGTTTTGGACAGCATTACCATTTAACAATGCATGGGTAGCGGCCGCAATAACTTTTGTAGCCCCCTTCTTTTTAAGAAGCTTAGCCCCTTGAGCGATTGTGTTTCCGGTATCAATAATATCGTCAACCATGATGACGGTTTTCCCCTCAACATTACCAATTAAGTTCATAACTTCAACGGTATTCTTTTGGTCGGTAGGACGGCGTTTATCTAGTACAACAAATGATTCTTCAAGACCAAGGAATTGAGTTAGTTCACGAGCTCTTTTAACACCGCCATGGTCGGGACTTGCAACAACTGTATTGTCGTCCACATAACCATTGCAAATTAGATAATCAGCGAGAATTGGAGCGCCAATTAGGTGATCAACTGGAATGTCGAAGAAACCTTGAATCTGAGTGGCGTGTAAATCAAGAGCAACCAGGCGGTCAGCCCCAACACGTTCCAATAAATCAGCAACCATTCGAGAAGTAATTGCTTCACGTGAGCGGGCTTTTCGGTCTTGTCTTGCATAGCCATAGTAAGGCATGATGATGTTGATTGAGTGGGCTGAAGCGCGCCTCAAAGCATCGATGGAAATATATAATTCCATCCAAGCATCATTGACTGAATTGTTGCCTTCAGCTGATGTTGATTGGATAATATAGACATTTGCTCCGCGCACGGAATCATCTAAATTGAAACGAATTTCACCGTCGGCAAAGCGATCCAAATTCTGTTTAGCCAACGGAATACCGAGGCGTTCTGAAATTTTTTGAGCGAGTGGCTCATTACCTGATAAAGCAACCAAAACTGGTTTATGAATTGATTCAAGCATATTTTCCCCTGTCTAAATTAGTATATCAAGGGTCATTGAAAAAATAAATTTAATCTCCGTTTTAACTTGAATTTATCATCGCTTAATCAAGCGTTGCGATTATATATACAACAACTTGATTGGAGAACGAAAATGAAATCAATTAAAGCAATGGTAATTACAACAGCAGCGGTAGTTGCATTAACAGTAGGTGCACCATCAATTAAGCAAGATGTTGAATTGTCTCAAAACACTTCTTTAATTCGTGTACAAAAAATTTAATTGGCGTCAGATTGACTCTCTAATTTCATATAGTGAATGGTTTTAGAGGTATTCAAAAGCAGTACTGGTTCATCGACAACTGTTTTGAAAAAAGAAAAGTTATTGTGTTCCATAACTTTTTGAGATCCGAAATTTCCGTCGTAATATCTGGCAATCAAGGTTCTAAGATGCAGATAACCAAAAGCATGGTTAATGATTGCTTGAAGCGCTTCTGTGGCATAACCTTGGTTCCAATAAGGCTCACCAACCCAATAACCAATTTCTTTAGAGTGTGGTTCATGTGAGTTCTTGAGGGAAATTGCACCAATAATTTCGTCGGGATTGTCCTTTAAGGAAATTGCAAAAACACCATCTTCTTGAAAAATGGTTCTGATGGTGTTTAAGCTCTCTTCTTTATTTTGATGCGCTGGCCATCCAGCCGTGTCGGCTACATTCGGATTTTTAGCGAGTTCGAAAAGACGATCAACATCTTTTTCATTGAATTTTCGAAGCACTAAGCGTTCGGTTTGAATTTCCATTTTTAAGCTAGCTCTAATTTACTTTCAATTGTCTTAAAGACGGTTGCAACAGATTCTTTTACGACTCCTTCAGGAATGTATCTTGGCAACCAATAACCAAACATGTCCATAGTACTTACGTTTGTTGAACCGCCGCGAACAGACACTCCACCAAATTCTACTCTTCCTGTCTCATAATCAACTTGAAAATTTGCAAGGACAAATGCACCGCCCAAATTAAGGGATTCTTTATAGGAATCACCATCTTTTAAGACAACCAATTTGGTTTCTGGATTCTCCAACATTTCAAGAGCCGCATTACCAACAACTCCTAAGTCAGCCATTGTGTGCATAACAGCAGCAGTGGTCAACTTTTTTTCACTCATGTTATTTAAAAATTCTTCATAATCAAACATGTTTCAATTTTAGTAAAAAAGACGATTTTGTAAACCGTCTTAATTTAATGAATTGTATACTTCTTTAGCAATAGTCCCTATTGCATAACGCTCTTGAGTTGTATTAAATACTTCATTCGTTAAAAAGACCAAGATAATGTTTGTTTTACCGGAAAAAATAATCCCGACATCATTTTCAACATCACTCAACTCGCCCGTTTTATTAGCAATCGTAACACCTGGAAGCTGACTCGGAATTTTAGTCCGTACCTGTTGTTGCAACATTAAATTTTTAATAGTTACATAGACAGAATCGCCACTATTCTTTACTTTGTTTAATAGTGTGGCGACATCGTCGGCTGAAGTGTAATTTTCCCGACCTTCTTGTTGCGCCATCGTGTCAAGCATTTTTCGTTGAAGAAAAGTATTCGAATAACCTGTTGACGAAATAAAGTTTTGGATATTGTCCATCCCCACAAAATCTATGATGGTATTGGTTGCATAATTATCGCTCACAGTAATCATATTTGTAACTAAGGATTTAAGACTTGACCCTTGAATTGATTGATTCTCAGACAACTGACCATTTTGTATTTGTGTCAGGACATATTCAGCAATAAATAACTTGATAATACTTGCTGAAACCATTTTTTCAGATGCATTAAACTGTGCATTGAATCCATTGTCAGCGATGACATTATATGAATACTTCTGAGCACCACTCGATAACTGATCAAAAGCAATTGAATTCAGTTGCTCATTATCTTCGCTTGTTGAGAGTGTTTCTTCTCGCTCCGGCTTCTTACTATCGTTGGCACTTGAAGCGGTTCGCTTAGAATTAGCGGATTTAATCGACTGACTATTTTTCGAAGTCCTGTTTGTTTGTGAATCACTTTTAACATTTGTGTTTAAAAATCTCGTCGATACAAAATAAGTAATTAACGTCGCTACAACTAGCAAGAGAATAACATATGGTTTTTTATACTTGAACATCGTTATTTATTGCGTGATATATCGTTCTTTTTTGTCATCTGGAAAGGGTGCCTTTTCACCATAATAATATGTATCATCCAGAGTAGCTGGAACTGAAAAACTATCTTTGACTTTGTCGATATTATTTTCAGAAAGCCATTCATCGACATCGATGGTGAAGTGGTGCTCGGGATCTCCATTTCCACCGCTATACGTTCCTGTTATAACTGACACTCCACCTTTTCCTGACAAGGAATATTGAGCTTGAAGTCCATTTACCCCAATTCCAATTTCCACACTTCCTTTACCTGAGCCAGTTCCATCGACCTTACTTCCATGTATCATCCAAACATTGCTAGGGACATTAAATGAATCATGATACGACTTTAAAACATAATCCGTGATAATCAATGCTCTTTGTTCTCTACTTAAATCAGTGGCAGACAAGTTTGATGAGTTTTTATTAGTAGATGAAGAAGTTGATTCTTTGGCAGTTCCATTTGAAACATCAAAACTAATTTCGGTTTGTTTGGGGTTGACTTCAACACCGCTCTCTAGAGACTGGTTTACAATTGTCCCTTTCTCTTTAGAAGAGGTGACTAATTTTTGTTCCACAGTGAACCCTTGTTTTTTAAGATTTTTGCTGACAGTTTCATATTCTGAACCAACAAAGTTATTCAGTTTCACGAGTTTTGAATCTTGAGTTAAAACAGTATCTATTTTTGACTGAGTAATGACGTACATCCCTGCCGAGATAACTAAAACTAAAACAATAGCAAATGATGCGATTAAAGTTCCTTTAATTCTTTTCTTTTTTGCGATAGCTATTTCATCTAATCTTCGATTGAGCAAATCGGTTTGTGCTTCGTACTCATCAATTTTTGATTCAATTTGTGCTGTCAAGTCTGCATCATTTTCGACTTGTTTTATCGTTCTTAAAAAAGTTAGAAA
>JAISIV010000023.1 GCA_031261865.1 Lactobacillaceae bacterium
TGTTGTCGATATGCGGTTTGAACGACTATAAACAGTTGTCAATATTTAATTGGCACACGTTTTTGGTACAAACTAGAGCGTACTTTTTTGAAGAAGACATAAAATCATGTGCCACTTAAGCTAATAATGGCTTACTTATGTGGTTTGTAGTGGATGCCAGGCGTGTGCCTACCAGTAAATTAGAATTGCTAATCACCGTGCACCAGTATGAGTTTTTTAGAAGGATAATTCCTTCTAAAAGGGTAAGAAAAAACCAGCCCCTATAGGACTGGCCCAAACATATTGCCTTCGTTGCACGTTCTGACGGCTGACTACTAGGTAGAACTCCGGCGTTTGTACCAGGGACGGCAATCCCCTCGAACATAGAATAACACATTATATAAAGTTATCAGTATCGATTTGAAACCCTTGTTTTTCGAATAACTTTTTAGTTTTAGAGGAATGGGACTCGTTATAGTACCTGTAGGTAAGATTAGCAATAATATCAGCAATTTGAAGCCCAGAACTATCTTTCGACTCCAAATGTGCAACTGAAAACGTTGAGTGGCTCAGCGGAACATTTACGGGAACTTGAACATCATGATTAAAATAAAGATTTACATGTTCTTGCAGTCTAACCCAATTAGCCTCTTTGCGATCAGAGTCTTCGTCAATCAGTAAATCAACCTTAGAAAATTCAGGAGTCTTTTTAAGTTTAATTCTCCTTTGGTTGATAACTAAAATCATTAGCTTTGTAATCAATTCATTTTGTCGTTCTTGAATTGCAGGCAATAACGAAAAATTGACATCATTAACTTTCGAAACATCAACCACTACAGAAATTGGGTTGAAAAATAGTGGGAATTCTTTCGACAATCTTCTCAGAATGGTTCTCTCCAATTCCTCACTAATTTTTCCGCCCTTTACTTCATCGAAAGCATCAGAAGAAACCTCTTTTAGAATTCGCTGAAAATATTGTTCTATCTTTCCTAGTTTTGACCTGATAGTCCAAAAACCGCCATAGACGAAATAATCGTCATGGTAATTAGGATGCAGCTTTCCTGAATCATCAATAAAAATGATTAATTTGTCTTCTGGGTTATTGATTGTTTTATTGTATCAGTCACATTAAACAAGACTAGTCAAATACTTCACTCCTACTTAAACATCTCTTTTGAATCATTTTTCGTTTGTCCATAAATTGATTTTGCAAAAAAAAATATTCTGTAAATCATCTGCTGAATATTCCGGAATCGGGTTACAGTATTTTTTGCAGTTTCAAAACTAGGGTTTCGATGTCGGACGACTTTGTATATCTTAGTTTCAGTTTTCTTGAATTGTCTCCAGTCCTGACATATACAATCAATGTACCTAGACGCCGCATTCTCATAAAGAATGATTGTCTTTGAGACAAAGACTGGATATATTTTGTTGGGATGATGAAATTTCTCTTCGTCAATCCACTCCCTTGTTCGACATAAAGAACAGAGTTTTTACTATCTAGTTGGAAAGAATTATATTTAGTTCCGAACCAGGCATATAAAATAATTAGAACTAGCCAAATCAAATTCAAAATGATTGATAACACCGTGGTCGCTAGATGCTTTAAGATGATCTGTAAAACTATGTTAAAAACAACGAGAAGTGGAATTTGAGTCCAAAAAAGATAATTAATTCTACGAAGAGTTGCATTGGTTACATGTCGGACGATTTTCGTAGTAGGGGTCTCTAAATTGAATATTGCCTTTTTAATTTCCGATAATGAATCATGACCTTCTTTCATTACCGGTATAAGCGTAATGGTCCCTGGGGAATCTTGTTTATCTTCATTACTTGAACTTGATGCTAGGTCGGCTTTTAATCTAATAAGCTTAAACCACATAGCAAACAGTGGCTGCTCTGTGAAAATTGTCTGCATACGGCTTGTTGACACATTTATTTCAGATCGACTAATCAGGCCGCTCACGGTTTTAACCTTGTCTGCCTTCACCCATAATTGAAAACCAAAGTATTGATTTAGGGTATTCCAAAGATAACTGATAATCGTTGCAACTATGGCTAAGGCAGTCAATAAACTCGTCACGAGAGCCGAGTGGTCGTTTAAGAAACTTTTAGAAATAAGGTGGGAGATTTGGACAATCAGTCCAAACATGACAAAACTTCCAACAATTAATTCAATCGGTTTAATATTGCCAATTGCGTAGGTCATTAGACTTTTAAAATCAGAGGAATATATTGGTATTTCCGTCGGGCTACTCACGCTAACCTCGCTGCCATTGATACGATTCTGAATTGAATCGAGGTCTTTTTTACTAATAACATTGATTACAACTCTGTCTTTTTCTCCACCTTGTCCACTCGTCTGAATTTCAAGTCCATAAAGACCGAGGATTTGCATCAATAAATCTTGCGTTTTTTTAGTCGATTGAATATTTGCAAATGGAATATGAGTTATCTTTTTGTTTAAAATTCCAGAATACAAATTAATATTTAAGTTGGTAACAACCCAATAATAATTAAAGTATTTGATGATTGACCAAATTAAACCGATGACGACGGCAACAGCCAATATCAATAGAAAGCCGACCAGGTCTCGAGACAAATTAGTTCTACCTTGAATTAGGGAGTTAAAAATATAGATGAAAATTATAAAAATAATCGCATAGGTATTTTTGACAATTGCAAAAGGATGTTGGCGATGTTTGATTATTTCAGTTGGCATGCGCATTCTTTCCAGCGAATTCTAAGATTGTATCTCTCAAGCCATCTGCAGTTGAACTAGTCAGACCGTCAATCGTAAATGAGTCTGCAGATGTAACTATGACGATGTTTTCAAGATTCAAAGGTCTCATAATTGGTCCCTGTTCCAAATCAACGTTTTGAACGCGCGACAATGGGATGTTATCTTCTTTTCGAAAAAAGAAACCCTTTTGAATGACAACCGCGGTGTCGGTAATTGAGTATCTAAAAAACTTGTAGTGATACGGAATTAACAAAAGTTGAGCCACTAAAGTCACGACTACCAGAAAAGTAATCACACCCGTTACATACAAAACTATTTGATTTTGTTTAAAAATCAGAAAAACGATCAATCCTATAATGGCAGGGATTGTCCAAAACATTCTTCTAATTAACCATAATTTTTTTACAGATTCGGGGAGCTGCGTACCAGTCAAATTCAGCATAATTAAGGCCTCTTTATTTCTACAAGTCTACAACAAAAAAATTGTTTATGATTACAGATAATGACTAATCATTTTCAAGACCAAATAACCACAGCATGGCAATATTTATTCGAAGGTCAATTAGATGCACTAGAGGATATTTTGAATTCAATCACTCCCAAAAACGAAATCGAACAATACGATTATTCAATGCTTTTGGGATATCTGAATTTTGAAAAACTGAACTATCCAAAAGCTCTGGCGGAATTCCAGAACTTAGAGACAATCGCGCAACGAATTGATTCCAAAGAAAAGCTTGGAATCGCTTTCCATCAACAAGCAATGGTTCTTCGCGAGCTAAAAGAATACCAAAAAGGTTTGTCTCTAATTCAAAAAGAACGAGAAATTATTGATCTTGACTTCCCTGACGATAGAGAAAAACTGGCAGTTAACGGTTATGAGCAGGGTTATTTGAGATTACTTTTAGGAAAATTGGACGAATCTCAAATTTGGTTGAATGATACCTTGAACTGGTCTAAATAAAATGGTGACCCAATCAGTGTAGCTACTGCGTATCGTGCTCTGGGTGAATTATCGTTCGCACTCGGCAAACCAACTGCAGCGCTAGAAAATTTCAATCACTCGATTGATTATTTCAAACAGGCTGGAGATCAAATCGGTGTTGAACAAGTTGAGAAACTGAAATTAGGTTTCTTGGAATAAAAAAATCTGGAATCACTTCCAGATTTCAGTAAGTTATTTTGTACCGAACAAACGATCACCGGCATCCCCGAGTCCGGGAACGATATAACCGTTTTCGTTTAGCTTTTCATCTAAAGCTGCGGCAATAATATCAACATCAGGATGTTTTTCTTGCACAGTTTTGACACCTTCAGGAGCAGCGACGAGAACAACCAACTTAATAGATTTAGCACCGCGAGACTTCAAAGAATTAATAGCATCCACGGCAGAGCCTCCAGTAGCTAACATTGGATCCACTACGAAAACATCACGCTTATCGATGTCTTCAGGAAGTTTTACGAAATATTCGTGTGGCTCAAGTGTTTTTTCGTCACGATACATTCCGATGTGCCCAATTTTGGCTGCAGGAATAAGACTCATCATTCCATCAACCATTCCAAGACCTGCACGGATAATTGGCACGATTGCAACCTTTTTGCCTGATAGCTCTTTAACGGTTGTCGTAGCCACAGGTGTTTGAATTTCAACATCTTGTAATTGCATATCACGAGTAGTCTCGTATGCGAGCAACATGGCAATTTCATTTACAAGATCACGGAAGTCTTTAGTTCCCGTGTTTTTATCTCGTAAAATACGCATTTTGTGTTGGATCAAAGGATGATCCATGATTGTTACAGTCATTTTAATACCTCTAAAACTATCTTAGTCTTTTTCAGAAGCTGCTTCTTTTGGCAAAACTAGGTTCAAGAAAATTCCAACCAATGTAGCAATTGCAACACCAGTAAAGTCAACTCCGTGACCAAAATTCAAATTGAAGTTTCCAATTCCCATAACAAGAACTGGGGCCGCAATCATCAAGTTACGCTTCTTACCGTAATCAATTTTATTGTCGACAATAATTTGAAGACCGGCTGCTGCAATAACACCGTACAGCATGAATCCAACACCACCAATAACGGCACCTGGAATTGAAGTGATTAAGGCGGACAATTTACCGATAAAACTGAATACAATCGCAAATGCTGCGGCTCCACCAACAACCGCAACTGAATAAACTTTACTCATTTGCATAACACCAATGTTTTCACCATAAGAAGTAACCGATGGACCACCAACTAATGATGCGGCAATTGAAGCCACACCATCTCCGGTCAAAGTGTGTTCAAGACCTGGTTCTTTAAAGAAGTCTCGCCCAGTGATTTTATTAAGAACCATTAAGTGCCCTAAATGTTCACTGATAGTAACCAAAGCTAGAGGTGCCATTGAAATGATGGCACTTGGGTAAAACTTAGTTGACTCAAATAATGAATTAAAATCAGGAATAGCAAACCATGATGCGTTCATAACGGGTGTGAAATCAACGAGTCCGAATAATACGGCAGCAATGTAACCAGTAATAATTCCGAGAAGAACTGGGATCATTCCCAAAAACTTCTTTAAAAACATGTTGTAAATAATTGTTGCTGCTAGAGTGATTGCAGCTACTGAAAAGGCAGCAATACTATATTCTGAAACACCTTTTGCGTTGGTTACCATAGTGGCGTTTGTTGCTGCGGATCCAGCAAGAGACAAACCAATAACAATAACGATTGGCCCAACAACTTCCGGAGGGAAGACTTTATCGATCCACTTTGTTCCCGCTTTTGCGACAATCAAAGCAACTATCAAATATACAACACCGACACTGAATACCCCTTGAGCAACAGCCGGATAACCAAAGGACTTCATAAGACTTGCCATTGGAATAATGAAAGCAAATGAAGAACCCATATATGCGGGAATTTTTCCACGCGTAATTAAAATGTGAAGAAGTGTTCCGATACCTGAACTAAACAAGGCAACACCGGGATTTAATCCAACAATCAATGGAACAAGTACGGTTGCTCCAAACATTGAAAACATGTGTTGTAATGATAACCCGACAAACAAGCCGGCAGGTGGAACTTGGTCAACGTCATAAATTGAACCGTTGGCGTTTTTTGTTTTTGTAGACATTCAAATAATCCCCATTCTCAAATATCTGCTGTTTAACTTTTCAACTCACAATTATCCTTAGATAATAAAAAACGCAACCACTGACGCTGAATTAACGACGTCTGCGGTTGCGTTTTTTGTTTGTATTTATCTGTCTAAGCATTAAGAATTACTATACGGGCATTTTTAATTAATGTCAATACTAGAAATAAGTAAAAATAATCTGATAGCTATCGAAAATGCCATTATCTTTTAATAAATTTATCGCACCTAGTTCGGAATCAAACCTTAAAGCCAAACTCTGGTCATAAGTCAAAACTGGTTTTCCGTTCGAAAAACGAGCTAAGTAACCATCTTCAATTTCTACTAAAAACATAAATTACCAGATTTGAACTCGCTTATCCTCGTCGAGCCACATGCCATCCCCTTTTTGAATGTCAAAAGTTTCATAGAATTCAGGGAAATTTTGTGGAGTGACATTTCCACGAATTTTCGCAGCGGAATGGACATCGATGTTGGCTAACAACTTTGCGTATTCGTCACGTGACTTATTACGCCAAATGATTTCCCATGAAGTAAAGAATTGTTCTGGATTCCAATCATTTTCAGTTTTAGCAGCAACAAGGGCCGCGGTCATACCACCAAGGTCAGCGATGTTTTCAGAAATGGTCAACTTACCATTTGATTTAACACCATCAACGATTTCAATGCCATCGTACAAATCAATAACTTTTTGATTTCTGGCATCAAAATTCTTGAAATCTTCTTCAGTCCACCAATCATGCAAATTACCATTCTCGTCGAAATGAGAACCATTACTGTCAAAAGCATGAGTGATTTCGTGCGCGATTACGGCCCCGATGCCACCGTAATTATAGGGTCTTGGTGCATTGAAATCATAGAATGGTGGTTGCAAAATAGCGGCTGGGAAGTTAATGGAATTGGAAGATGGGTTGTAATATGCATTCACCGTATCAGCTGACATCGA